>JAUMDQ010000235.1:0-6147 GCA_032121715.1 Flavobacterium sp. | reverse complement strand
TAGCAGGCGCGAAATGGATTTGCCAATGTATGGGTGTGGATGAAGTCGATTTTTATGAAGCAATTGCAAGTTTTAAAGGTGCAAGTAAACGTTTAGAAAAAATAGCAGAAAGTAGTAATAAAGTAGCGTATAAAGATTTTGCACATTCACCGAGTAAAGTTTCTGCGACTACTAAAGCAGTGAAATCACAATATCCAGATAGAAAATTAATTGCTTGTTTAGAATTACATACTTATAGTAGTTTGAACGCTGAGTTCTTAAAAGAATACGAAGGCGCTTTAGATGCAGCTGATGTTGCGGTTGTTTTTTATTCGCCAGATGCGGTGAAAATTAAACAATTAGATGAAGTTTCTTACGAACAAATTGCACAATCATTCAACAGAAAAGATTTAATTATTTATACAAATCCAACAGAATTTAAGGAATATTTGTTTGCGCAAGATTTTAATAATTCTGCCTTACTTTTAATGAGTTCTGGTAATTATGGCGGATTGAATTTTGATGAAGTGAAACAATTAGTCAATTAACGATTAGTCCATGTGTTAATATAAAAACCCTTCAAGAGTTCAAAGCTTTTGAAGGGTTTGTTTTTTATTTTCCATAGCTAAAATGTCCCACAATAGTATAACTAAACAAACAATCTTCTAAAACTTGTCCGCCGCCAACATTGTGAACAAGTAAATTACGCTTGCCATCTTCCGATTTTAAATGTGTGATGATTCCAATATGCGGTAATTTATCATTAATCAGCCAAGTGACAATTTCTCCTGTTTTATAATCACTTGCATTTTGAGTAATGAGTAACTTTTTTCCTTTTCTGCCAAAGAAAACTTCTAAATTCGGAACTCTTCTATGGTCAATATTTTTATCGGTTGTTTTTAAACCCCATTTTTCCAAATTTGGATATTTCGTAAAATTAGCAACCATATCTTCATGAACTTCTTTTTGTAAATCGATATTCAATTTTCTATAAGCGCGAATAATTACATCCGTACAAACTCCAGTTTTAGTGGGAACATCGCCATTTGGATATTTTAATTTCACATAATCTGGAGTGTAAACTACATTTGGGTCAATAATTGAAATGGCAGCATTAGACAATTTTTCTGCAAATGAAGTTGGATTTTCAATTGGAGAAATTTCTTGATTTTTGGAAATTAAAATATTGTTATCTGAAAGTGTTTCTTGTTTTTTACAAGAAGTAAAACTTAATAAAAAGACGAAAATAAAAATGTAATTCATAGAAATAAGGTTTTAATTCTAACGCTAGTATTTAATTTTTAGTATAAAAAAAGACCAATTAAAAAATTGGTCTTTTAAGATTTTCGGTTAAAAAATTATCCGGCAATAAATTCATCAAATGTTTTCAATTTATATTCAGGATTTGTTTTTTTAGCTTTTTCTAAAATTTTAGAGAAATGTGTTTTTTCTAATTTTTTAAATTCGGCTTCCGCTTTGTTATACATTTCCATTACCGATTCGATATTCGCTTTTTGAGAAGGAGAAGGCGCATCGTATTGACTCGCAATTGAAGCATAAATGACACCTAATTTTTCTCTTAATTGCTTTTCTGCAGAACCTACATAATTATCACCAGTTGTAATAACCATAGTGAATTTTAATTTGTTTAGTTCGGCATTTATTTTATCGGCAGTTTTTGAATAACTTTTATCTTTTGCAGCAATTTCTCCGTTAAGTTTAATCATTTCATCCATTTCATAAACCATATAGGCTAAACTTTGAACTTTATCAAAAAGCATTTTTGTAGTCGCTCTTTGTTCTGTTCTTGAAGTCGCCGTAATTGGACTTTTCGGATCGTTTACCACTTCAAATTCATGTGTGTACTTATCTTTGCCTTTTGTTAAAACCGCTTTATATTTTCCTGCAGGAACAAGTGGAGTAGTGAATCCGCTATAATCTAAAGTTTTTCCTGATGCTACTTTTGGTCCTTTTTCATTAAAATCCCAAGTGACAATATTAATTCCTTTTTGATTACTTACTGGTAAACTTACAATTTTGCTTCCATTCATATCCTGAATTTCCATTTCAATTTTACCAAACGTATTTCTCTTTTTTAAGTAATATACAATTTGTGCAGATGTACTTGGATTCGGACCCACGTATTCTAATTCAGAAGCTGTACTTCCAAAAGAAGAATTTTCTACTTTTGTGAATGGTTTTGTTTTAAAGAAATGAACATCCGAAGCAATAATTTCGTTTGTTACTTGTCTTAATATACTAACATCATCAAGAATAATAACACCTCTACCGTGAGTGGCCATTACTAAATCGTTAGTTTTTTTATGTAAGTCTAAGTGCATTACGGCAACCGCAGGCATATTGTTTTCAAATTTCGACCAGTTTTTACCACCATCAACTGTAATGTATAAACCTTTTTCAGTTCCTAAAAATAATAAATTTTCATTTACATAATCTTCTTGAATACAACGGGCAAAACCATCAATATCTTTGGTTACGATTGAAGTCCAAGTTGTGCCGAAATCGGTAGTTTTGTACACATACGTGTTTTGGTCATTACTAGAATGTCCTTCAAAAACGGCATAGGCACTTCCTTTTGCAAAATTACTTGCTTCAATATGATAACACCAAGTGTTTTTAGGTAAACCAACAATGTTTGCTGTTACGTTTTTCCAGGTTTTACCACCATCTTGAGTAATTTGAACATTTCCATCATCGGCTCCAGCCCAAATAATATCTTTATTTAAAGGTGATTCTGCAATCGTAAATAACGTACAATGATTTTCTGCACCAGAATTATCTTTAGACAATCCACCAGAATTTTCCTGGTTCATTTTTAGTTTGTCATTCGTAGTTAAATCTGGAGAAATGATTTTCCAACTTGCGCCCATATCATCAGAAACGTGTACGAATTGACTTCCAGCATAAATTCTATCTGGATTATGTAGACCTGTAACAATAGGTGTATTCCAATTGAAACGTAATTTTACCACACCTTTTTCTTGTAAAGGCTGAATCGTTTTTAATTCTTTAGTTTCTAAATTATAACGCCAAATGTTTTCGGCACCTTGCATTTCACTGTAAATAATTTTTTTGGTTGGATGTTTTAAAACTCTAAAACCATCTCCGTAACCCACACTATTCCAATCTCTAGCTTCAATGCCGCCATCGCTTTTACTTGGACCATACCAAGAACCATTATCTTGTAATCCTCCATAAATATTATACGGTTCTTCATTATCTAAAGTAATGTGATAATATTGAGAAATAGGAAGGTTTTTAACGATGTCTAAAGTGCTACCGTTATTCCAGCTTCTGTACATTCCACCATCAGTTCCTACGTAAATTCGGTTCGTGTCAATCGGGTCAACAATAATATCATGAATATCAGAATGCATTGCACCCAAATTTCTAAATGTTTTTCCACCATCACGAGATATTGAGCCGCTTAAACCACCTTTATAAACAATGTCTGGATTTTTTGGATCAATTGTAATTCTTGAAAAGTAAAATGGTCGAACTACTAAAGCGAAATCACTATTTAAATGTTTCCACGATTTTCCGCCATCTTCAGATTTATACAAACCTTTTTCAGTGTCTTTTTCACATTCAATAACTGAATATAAAATATTGGCATTCGAAGGCGCCACAGCAATCGCAATTCTTCCTAATTTTCCTGCTGGGAATCCATTGTGAATTTTGTTCCACGTTTTTCCGCCATCTGTAGTTTTTAATAAAGAAGAGAAGTTTCCTCCAGAATTAAATGACCAAGGTGTTCTCCTGAATTCCCAAAAACTCGCATACATTACATTCGGGTTTGTTGGATCAATAACTAAGTCAGAACAACCTGTTTTATTGTCAACATAATGAATTTTAGTCCAAGTTTTTCCACCATCTTTTGAATTGTAGATTCCTCTTTCATCGCTATCTCCCCAAAGTGCACCTAATACACCAACCCAAACATTGTTTGAATCTCTTGGATCTACAATTATTGAAGAAATTCTTTCTGATTTCGGCAAACCCATGTTAGTCCAGTTCAAACCACCATCAGTCGATTTATAAATTCCATCACCAACTGAAACGCTGTTTCTTGTCCAAGTTTCTCCAGTTCCAGCCCAAATTACATTGTCTGGATTGTTTGGATCGAAAGTAATTGTTCCTATAGATTGAATATGTTTGTCGAAAACGGGAACAAAAGAAGCACCACCGTCTGAACTTTTCCAAATTCCACCACCGGCGGCTCCTAAAAAGATAATTTGATTATTTTTTGGATGCATGGCTAAATCGGAAACACGACCACTCATAATTGCTGGTCCAATCTGACGTGCAGCTAGATCTCCGAAAAGTTCTTTTCCTTTTAATGTTATTTCTTGGGCATTGATAGTGAATGCACTAAGTGAAATTATAGAGAATAATAATGACTTTTTCATGTTATTCTACTTTCATTTCAAATACCTTTGCATCAATAGCTGGGTTAATTGCTATGGTTTTTACAATCATAGCTTGTCCTCCTTGATTTATAGTAAAAGGAAAAAACACACCCTCTACTTCTTGATAATCACCCATGGTACTTGTAGACATTTGACCTTTAGTTGGCCCTTCTTTTATTTCAGTTTCTGTCATAATTGGTACAAAATTTTCTGTATCAAAATAATAGAAAACCACATTTTCTTCTTTTTTTCCAGCAACAGTAATTGGTGTTTTTGTCAGTTTAATTTTAAAACATTCTGTCCCTTCTTTTGTTTCTTTACCAAGTAATTCAACTTTATATCCTTTTTCTTTATAGTTGTAAAATGGATCTGGAAAATCGTTAATTTGACTCAACATGTTTTCAGTAGTTTCAGAATCTAGTTTTTCTGCTTTCATAGTCATGAAATTAGTACTCCATCCTGTTTTTCCGTCAAATGCTAATTGTGTAATTTCTTTTCCTTGAAAATTAACTTTTACATACATTTTTCCTGATTTGTCATTAAAAACTTCAATTGGAATTTCCATTCCATTATAGTTTGAAACAATATTCATTTTGCAACCATTGATTTTTGATAATTTTTCTTTACCACCGATGTTTTCAAAATATTTGTTAATAATTTCATCAGCATTTTGAGCAGAAGCGGTTAAACTTGTAAATAGAATTACAGTTAACACGAATAGATTTTTTAGAGTTTTCATTTGATTGTTTTTTTAAGGTTTGTTAAATAAGTAGTAATTCTTTTAATAAAGTTACAGAATTTGGAAGATTAATTATAATTTTATTACTTTGTTTTTATAAAAGCCAAAATAAATTTTTATGTACACGCCAATTAATCTGTGGGCCGAAGATGATCGTCCACGTGAAAAACTACAGCTTAAAGGTAAATCTACCTTATCCGATTCCGAATTATTAGCCATATTAATTGGTTCTGGCTCCAGAAATGAAAGTGCAGTGCAATTATGTCAGCGCATTTTAGCTTCTTCTAATAATAATCTCAATCAACTCAGTAAAATGTCTATCAATCAATTGACTCAATTTAAAGGAATTGGAGAGGCAAAAGCCATTTCAATTGTTGCGGCATTAGAATTGGGTAGAAGAAGAAGGATAGAAGATGCTACTGAATTAACGCATATTACTTCAAGTAAAAAAACATTTGAAATTATGCAACCCATTATTGGTGAATTACCACATGAAGAATTTTGGGTATTGTATTTAAATAATTCGAACAAAGTTATTCATAAGTCGCAAATTAGTAAAGGTGGGATTACAGGAACTGTTGTGGATAATAGAATGGTTTTTAAAACTGCTTTTGAACATCACGCTACAGCTATCATTTTATGTCACAATCATCCTTCAGGAAAACTACAAGCTAGCGAGTCTGATTTATTTCTAACCAAAAAAATAAAACTAGCTGGTCAAACTTTAGACGTAATTGTTCAAGATCATGTGATTATTACAGAATTTGGATATTTAAGTTTTAGAGATGCTGGGATTTTTTGATGGGTACACAGATTTTACAGATTTTACAGATTAATATGGATAATTTTAAACATAAATTTATTACTGAAAAAATACTGAAAGCTTATTATAATGTTTATAATTCATTAGGATTTGGTTTTTTGGAAAAGGTATACGAAAAAGCTTTATTAATAGAACTTCAAGATTTAGGACTAATAGTTGAACCGCAAAAACAAATA
>JAUMDQ010000234.1:5960-8530 GCA_032121715.1 Flavobacterium sp. | reverse complement strand
CTAATGAAATGTCGGGAGAAATTTCTCCTTATAAAGTTGCTGTTGAATTTAGAAAAAATCCGACTTCAGAAATAGAAAACATTAAAGGTTGTGGTCAATATATAACTGATTATCGTTTGCATGACATTTGGGTTTTAGAAGAATTAAATGGTAAAAAAATCAGCTCGGAAGATTTTGGTACAACATTTCCAATGATGGAAATTTATGCTAGCACAAACAAATTCTCAGGGTTTTCGGGTTGTAATAGAATGAATGGCTCTTTATTTTTCGAAAAAGGAAAACTTCGATTTATCAATATTGTATCAACTAAAATGATGTGCGATAATTTATATAAAGAAACTGAATTTATCACCACGCTTCAAAATATCACAAGTTATACCATTGGAGAAAACAGATTAATTTTATCGAATCCAACAGGAAAAAAAATAATATTAAAAAAAATTGATTAACATTTAAAAGTCAAAATATGAAGAAATTCACAATCCTATTTTTTATAACTTTAACGATGTTAAACTGTAAAAACAAAGAAGAAAAAACAGAAAACACAAAACCTAAAGAGATTATATCTGAAGAAAAAAAGGCAAATTCATTAGAAACGGGTAACTATCTTTTTGAAGATGGAAAAAACATAATAACTTTTGTAATTGAAGAAAACGGAAATGAAATTAAAGGGTTTTTAACTTATGAATTAGCTGAAAAAGATAAAAATTCTGGAAAATTCTCTGGAAAATTTAAAGACGGAATTTTAATTGGAAAATATACTTTTAAGTCTGAAGGAAAAGAAAGTACAAGAGAAGTAGCTTTTAAAGTTGATAGAGACAAATTAATTGAAGGTTATGGCGATTTAAATGAAGATGGAACAACTTTTAAAGATGTTACAAACCTAAATTTTACTTCAAAAATGCCATTAACAAAAATAGATGGCGTTTTTGAATAACTATTTCTTTTTCAAATATTTTGGAAAAATCAGGATTTGATTTCTGACATTTTCAAATTTTTTGTTAACTGGATAAATTCTGTTGGAAGTCATGTTATTAAATATAATTGCGACCAAAAGTAAAATCAAAACCCCACTTAAAACGGGAGAAATCACATAAAGATAACCCATATTTTAATCGCTGCAGAACCTGTAACTGCTATCAAAGCTGTTGCTCCACCAGGTGGATGAAGCGTTTTCGTAATTTGCATGAAAACAATAGATAAGGAAACCGCTAATGGTGCGGAAATCCACAAAATATCTGGAATTAACTTTTGAACGGTTACGCCAATTATTGCAGAAACAAAATGTCCGCCAATTAAATTTCGCGGTTGCGCTAACGGACTTTGAATCACTCCATACACCAAAACACTAGAGGCTCCAAAAGATCCAATTAGAAAAACAAGATCTGAAGAGGGCAACGTTTGCGTTTGCAAATAAGCAATTATTCCAATACCCAAAAACGAACCTAGAAACGACCAAAAATGCTCTTTAAAATCGATTAAAGTTTCTTTGTAAAATATATATCTTGTTTTTCTATATCCTCTTTTTATCTTTTGAATGTGCATATTTAAACTTTAATTAGATTTAAACTGTAACTATAAACCGTATGTGGAAAAATATATTTGGCAGTGTATTTTGAAACCAAACAAACCAATAATATTGGAACAAATAAAGTATAATCATTTATGATGCTACAAATTAAAAACAAAGCTGTAAATGGCGCGTGAATACTAGCACTCAATAGTGCTGCCATACCAATAATAATAAAATTTATAGGCAAAACATTTGCATTAAAAAACGTGTTAAGAAAAGTCGCTACAAAAAAACCTAAAAATGCACCAATGACTAAACTTGGAGCAAAAACGCCACCATCACCACCAGAAGCAAGTGTTATAGATGTAATTATGGGCTTCAATAATAAAACACCAAAAATAGAAAGGGAAAATTTTAGGGAAAAATTTGTATTTGGGTGTGCTAAAATTTCTTTAATACCATGATAACTGTCACCATACAATGTTGGGGATATCAAAATGGCACAACCAATAAGTATCGTTCCTATTAAAATTTTATTCTGATTTTTTTCAATTTTAAGAAATTGAGTTTTAAAGAACAAAACACTTTTTGTCAGAAAAACAGAATTTATTCCAGCTAAAACACCTAAAATCACAAAATATGGAATAGCATGAATATACCATGTGCTGATTTTAATGGTAAAAAGTGTTGGTTCATCTAAAACATAAACCAATAAAGAAGCAACAAAAACGGCAATAAAATTGGTAAACAACAAAGTTCTATTTACTTTTCTTGAAATGACTTCTATAGAAAATAAAATTCCTGCAATTGGACTATTAAATAATGCTGCAATTCCAGCTGCAATTCCAGCGCAAATTAATTCAGTTTTATATTCTTGTAAAAAATTAGCTTTTCTTTGAGCTACTGATCCAATAGTTGCAGAAGAAACAACTGTAGAAACTTCAATTCCTGTTGAACCTCCAAATATTACAGTAAAAAACCCATTGATAAAGTGAGAAGGAATTTTATAAACTGGTAAGTTTTTATTTGGACTTTCCGTACATTCAAATATTTCTTT
>JAUMDQ010000234.1:2490-5950 GCA_032121715.1 Flavobacterium sp. | reverse complement strand
ACCCGCAAATTCAGGCGGTGGAAAGTAATGTAATAATGACTCTTTTGCCTGGCTTCAGACCAAAAATTACAGTAAAAAATCCATTGATAAAATGTGAGGGTATTTTATAGACGGGCAAATTTTTATTTGGACTTTCCGTACATTCAAATATTTCTTTAATTCCTTTATTTTCTTTGTTCTTGAACATATATTTACGCAAAAAATAAATAATTGTTAGTCCTAAAAGTGGAAATAAAAAATATAAAAAATTGAATTCGATTGCTTTTAAGAAAAAAACATCTTCATAATGTTCTGTAATTTTTTTTAAGGAAATTGCTAAAAAAGATGACAAAAATCCAATTAAAACAGAAACTAATAGTAATTTTTGAAATTCTTTAAATTGAGGTTTTATTTTAAATGACATAATAATTTGAAGTTGTTTTACAAAAATAGTCAATTTAGTTTTTGAAAATTTTAATTTCCTTAAATTTAAGATTACTTTATAATTTTGATTTTACCCTAACCAACCTTCTCTATCCAAACTTCTATACTGAATCGCTTCTGCTATATGATGTGAATGCACATTTTCAGAATTTTCTAAATCAGCAATCGTTCGGGAAACCTTTAAAATTCTATCATAAGCACGTGCCGATAAATTCAAACGCTCCATTGCTGTTTTCAATAATTGCAAAGAAACTTCATCTAAAGCACAATATTCTCGAATCAATTTACTGCTCATTTGAGCATTATAATGAATGTGATTGTAGTTTTCAAAACGCTGTGTTTGAAGATTTCTTGCCGTTGTTACTCGTTTTCTAATTTCTACACTACTTTCTGCTTTTCGAGTTTCAGAAAGTTTTTCGAAAGGCACTGGTGTTACTTCAATATGAATATCGATTCTGTCTAATAAAGGTCCAGAAATTTTACTTAAATAACGTTGCATTTCCATTTGTGAGGCTCCATTTGAATTTTTAGAATCGTTAAAAAATCCGCTAGGACTTGGATTCATACTCGCCACTAACATAAATGAGGAAGGATAAGTAATTGTGAATTTAGCTCTTGCAATTGTTACTTCTCTGTCTTCTAAAGGTTGACGCATGACTTCCAACACTTCACGTTTAAATTCGGGTAATTCATCTAAAAATAAAACACCATTATGTGCTAAAGAAATTTCTCCTGGTTGTGGATAACTTCCACCACCAACTAAACTCACAGAACTAGCTGTATGATGTGGTGCGCGAAATGGACGCTGTGTTAACAAACCCATATCTTTAATTCTACCTGTAACAGAATGAATTTTAGTGGTTTCTAAAGCTTCTTGCATACTCATTGGCGGCAAAATACTTGGCAACCGTTTGGCTAACATAGTTTTTCCAGCTCCTGGCGGACCAATTAAAATAATATTATGTCCGCCAGATGCGGCAATTTCCATACATCTTTTAATTGATTCCTGCCCTTTTACATCGGCAAAATCGAATTCTGGAAATTCTAAATTTTTAGAAAATTCTTCTTTGGTGTCAATTACGGTTGGAATTAAAGTCTCTTTTCCTTCAAAAAAATTAATGACTTGCAACACATTATCTACCCCATAAACATCAATTCCATCAACAATTGCTGCTTCTTTCACATTCTGAATTGGAAGAATAATTCCCGTAAAACCTTCTTCTTTCGCCTTTATAGCGATAGATAACGCACCTCGAATAGGTTGTAAACCGCCATCTAAAGACATTTCACCCATAATGATATACTTTCCAACTTCTTCTGCATTAATTTGATCAGAAGCGGCTAAAATCCCTATGGCTAATGTTAAGTCATATGCAGAACCTTCTTTCCTTAAATCAGCAGGTGCCATATTTATGGTAATTTTCTTTCCGGGAAGATTATAATTGTTGTTTTTAAGAGCAGCTGCAATACGATAACTGCTTTCTTTTATAGCGGAATCTGGTAATCCTACCAAGTGGTATCCGATTCCTTTATCGATATTTACTTCTACAGTGATTGTAGTGGCGTCAACGCCAAAAACGGCGCTTCCGAAGACTTTTACTAACATGGCTTGTACTTTAAAAATTGGCTTATAAGACTACAAATGTAGAAAAGTTTTCGAAATAAAAAAACCTGTATGAAATTTATCACACAGGTTTAATTTATTTATAAAGATACAATCTTATTTTTTAGAAGCTTCTGCAATTCCGTCTTCTAACCATTTTTTATATTCTTGAATATTGGTTGTATAAGCAATTGGTTTTGATTTATCTTCACCATCATTATTCAACATTACATATAACGGTTGCGAGTTGCTTTTATATCTTGTGATTTGAAAATCTGTCCACTTATTCCCGATAGTAACCACTTCTTTACCAGTAGTTTTAGAAACATATTGTTGGTCTTTTGGTAATTCAATTTTTCTATCACAGTATAAAGAAATAAGAACCACTTTTTCTTTTAAAATTGGTAAAATACTTTTATCAGACCAAACATTATCTTCCATTTTTCTGCAATTCGCACATGCATCACCAGTGAAATCTAACAATACAGGTTTGCCAACTTTTTTTGCGTAAGCTAATCCATGTTCATAATCTTCAAAGGCTACAATTCCGTGTGGGCCAGCATGAGCGTGTTCAGGCAAATCTGATTTAGAAGTTCCACCATTTCCGAAACCTGAAGCACTTTCTGCGTAATTAACTGGAGGCGTTAATCCACTTAATATTTTTAAAGGCGCTCCCCATAAACCTGGAATCATGTAAAACGTAAAAGTTGTCACTATAATTGCCATAACTAAACGCCCTACTCCAATTTTATCTGCTTTCTCGTAATCGTGAGGTAACATATATTTCCCGAATAAATATAAAGCCCAAGCTGCAAAAATAGCAATCCAAATGGCAATAAATAATTCTCTTTCTAACCAGTGTTTTTGTAAAACTAAATCGGCATTAGATAAAAATTTGAAGGCGAAAGCTAATTCTAAAAATCCTAAAGAAACTTTAACTGTATTTAACCAACCACCTGATTTTGGCATAGAATTTAACCATCCTGGGAACATCGCAAATAACATAAATGGTAAAGCGATGGCCAATGAAAAACCTAACATTCCAATAATTGGAGCTAAACCACCTTTTGAAGCCGATTCTACAAGTAAAGTACCCACAATTGGACCCGTACAAGAAAAAGAAACTACCGCTAAAGCTAAAGCCATAAAAAAGATACCAACCACTCCGCCTTTATCAGCTTTTGAGTCAATTTTTGTTGCCCATGAACTTGGTAAAACAATTTCGAAAGCACCTAAAAAGGATAAAGCAAAAACAACTAATAATAGAAAGAAAATTAAATTAAAAGTGACACTTGTTGATAATTCATTCAAGGCTTCTGCACCAAAAATTCCTGTAATTAAAGAACCTAATAAAACATAAATAGCAATAATGGCTAAACCATAAACTATAGCATTTCTAATTCCAGCTGCTTTTGTTTTACTTTGTTTGGTAAA
>JAUMDQ010000234.1:0-2480 GCA_032121715.1 Flavobacterium sp. | reverse complement strand
CTGCTGGTTTTTCAATGTTTGAATCTTTAACTGGTGTTATCGTTTTTTGTGTTATATCGTATTGAGCTGTAATTAAAGAATCTGTTGGTTTTGAAACAGAGTCAATTGCTTCAACTGATGCCGTTTCTAGAACTTTTAAAACTGGAACTGCAAACTTTAAATTTGATTCTGTTTGTGTACACCTTCCATCAATACATGCTTGTCCTTCTGCAAAAACATCAATCGTTTTTAACTTTGGATTAGTAATCTTTACACGCTGAATGAATTTAGCTGTTCCTGAAAAATAATATTCATCAATTTCAAAAATATCACTATACACTTTTTTGTATTTACCTTCTTTAGTTTTTCCTACCAATTGGTAATTCCCTTTTTGATTTTTAAAGGTAAAAACTAATGGAGTAGCGCCACCTTCAGGAGTAAACTGTGAATACAAATGCCACTCATTTTCAATAACTGCAGTAATTACTAAATCTAATTCTGTATCTGAAACTTTTACAACACTTGAACTCCATTTTACAGGTTCTACTATTTGTGCTGTTCCTAAAAAGGTGATTAATAAGGCTAATAAATTAACTATTTTCTTCATTATTATAAGTAATTTGTATTATGGTTTGAGTTGTGTTTTCTACTTTAAATCGTTCGTCGGCTCTATGTCCGATTATCCAAACAATTTGATTGTTACTTTCTAAAATCCAAGCATCTTGTTTTTGAAATAAAGTAAATTTTTCGTCTTTAAAATATTTACTTACTTTCTTTTTACCTTGCATTCCAGAAGGATAAAAATAATCGCCTTCCTTCCATTTTCGTATCGTTAATGGAAATTGGATTTTATTTTCATCCACAAATATAATGTTCTTACATTGATTTGAAATGTCACTTAGGTTACATAAGGTCAATTTTAACGGAAAATTAGGTTTTTCTGTTATAGAATGTATAATAATTTCTTCAAAATTAGTCGTTTCTTTTTTGGAAAGAATTAAAAAATCTCTGTCTTTTAGTAAAATATACTTTTCGGATAGAATTTGTTTCCCAGATTGTGCTTCTATTAAGTTATAGACATCATTCCAAGCTGAAAACCCATATTTATTAAGCCATTGATACAAATAGGCCTTATGATTTTTATACTGAAGTAGTACTGAAATATTAATTTTTAATTGCTGATTTCCTTCAGAAACTACCTTTTCATAAACCATTTGAACGGCATCATTTACTAACGATTGCTCTTGATTAAGATGATCTAATGTATTTTGAAACGATTGTAAAAACGATTCATTTATTTCCTTAAAAACTGGAATAATATGATGACGAATTTTGTTTCTTAAATATTTATCTGAAGCATTACTGCTATCTTCTCGCCATTTTAACTTGTTTTCTGAAACGTAATTTTCAATTTCTTTACGAGAAAAAGGCAACATTGGTCGAATAACATTCCCTTTTTGCGATGGAATTCCTGTTAAGCCGTCTAAACCTGTTCCGCGAGAAAGGTTAATCATAAACGTTTCCGAAACGTCATCTGCGTGATGAGCTGTGACAATATAATCGAAATTTTCTTGTGCTAAAATCTCGTTAAACCAATTATAACGTAGATTTCTAGCTGCAACTTGTGTGGATAATTTATATTTTGTTATAAAACAAGTAATATTGTTATGTTTAGCGTATTCGTTTACAAAATTCTCATCACCATCACTTTCGTTTCCTCTTAATTGAAAATTGCAATGTGCAACGGCAAAATCAAATTTCAATTTTTGAAATAAATCTACTAAAACCATACTATCCATACCGCCACTTACAGCAACAAGAAGTTTTTTTTCTTTTAGAAAAGAAAAATTTTGTTGGATATGATTTTGGAATTTTTGAAGCATGGACAAATATACTTATTTTACCTGAAGAACCTCAAACATCGCTTTAGCTTTCAGTAAGCATTCTTCGTATTCCTTTTCTGGAATAGCTTCAGATGTAATGGCACTTCCGACAGAAAAACTCAAATATTGATTCTCAGAATTATACAAAATACTACGAATTACCACATTGAAATCGAAATTTCCTGTTGGTGTAAAATAGCCAACAGCTCCGCTGTATAAACCGCGTTTGGTTTCTTCTAATTGTTCAATTATTTGCATAGCCGAAATCTTTGGAGCTCCCGTCATGCTTCCCATTGGAAAAGTTGTTCGTAAAATTTCAATTGGTGATGTTGTGTGCTCTACATTCGAAACGATTGTTGAAATCATTTGGTGGACTTGCTTAAACGTATAAATTTCGCAAAGTTCTTCGACTTCTACCGAGCCTTTTGTAGCGGTATGAGATAAATCATTTCGAACTAAATCGACAATCATAATATTTTCAGAACGTTCTTTTGGATTGTTTTGAAGATCAATTTTATTTTCTTCGTCTAATTCAATATCTAAATTGCGTTTCGCCGTTCCTTTTATGGGTTGCGAAATAATTTTAGCTCCTTCTTTTCGCAAATAGCGTTCGGGAGA
>JAUMDQ010000233.1:0-6646 GCA_032121715.1 Flavobacterium sp. | reverse complement strand
AATTCCACCTTGAAAACTACGAACATAATCTACACGGAACATTTTAAGCTTTCCAAAACCAATTCGGTCAAAACCAATGGTAACTTCTTGATATGGTTTGTTATCCGAAGTCGCTAATTGATGAAAGCTTCCTACTAAGTTCCATCCTAATTTATTTAACAATGGAATTTTATTCATAAAATAACCATTATCGTTATAATTTACGTGCGTTTCAAAATATTGATTGTTGGTCGATTGCGTATAATATGGCAATAAATTAAAACTTGTATTATACTGACCGTCAATTCTAACGTGCGTTTGATTACCGTTAAAATGTTTGTAATCTACAAATGAAATATTGTCGGCACCAAAGAATGTTCCAGCTTTCATATTCAGTTGTAAATCGCCTTTATTTGCTAATGTTTTGCTGTAATTCAACCTAGCTTCTAAAAAGTCATATTCATAAGCTTTAGCCGTTGCTAAAAATGCTTTTGTATAAGTAAAACCAAGTGTTGGATATTTCCCTTGGTTCATGTTCATTTTTCCGTCTGGTCTAGTAATGTATTTTTGACCGAAAACAATTCGAGAACCTAAACTAAACTTCGTTAAATGATGCTCATCAATGGCTGCAACAACATCAGAACTTGGATTTAAGGGATTGTTTGAGCTGTAAATATCATCTGTATTTACCCAAGATTGATCCGTTGTATTAAATAATGGTTTTCTGTTTTCGTAAGCCAAATTAGCATTTAAAAACAAGCCATTTACCACTTCTCTACCTGTTCCAATTTCAACAAATTCTTTCTCATATAATTTCATAAAATTATTCTTGAAAACCAATGAACTAATAGAGTTTTCTATTCCAGAAATAGGCTCAGTGCTATTAAATTGATTTACTTTATTTCCTCCAGAAAGACGAATAAAAGCATCATTTGTATTGTTGAATTTATGATAAAAACCAGCCGTTGGCCTTAGTCGTTTATCTGAAAATCCATATTGAAAATCGGAAGTAATAGAAGTTCTTTTTTGTTTTTCTTCATTATAACTTGAATACGAAAATCCTGACCCCAAATGAAATCCTTGCACCGTATTGAAATTAAAAGAAGACAAATTGAATAAACCTTGATAATTAAATCGTTTGTCTTTAAAACTATTTTTATGAGTATAACCCGTAATAATATCAGTTAATTTAAATTTATTATATTTTGCGTCAATGGAATCCAAATACACTTGAGAATTTCGGACTTTATACACACTGTCTTTTTTGACATAGTTAGAAGTTTCTTCCTCTGTTAAAGGTACGGGACGGCTTTCTAACCAATACGAATCTTCTTTTTTATTTGATTTTTCTGCAAATGTAACCACTTCACTTCCAAAGGTTTTCTTATCAAAACTATCTACGAAATTATAATTACTAAAAACGTGCGTGAATTTTCCATTGAATTTCATCATAAAAATCCCTGCTTTAAAATCGATGGATTGCAAACTTTTTACCCACATTTTATTTTCGGGATTATAATTGAAATTTTGTACCAATTTTAAAGTTTCTAAAAATTCTTGTTGCGCTCTGTAGCCTTTAGCGTCTAAATCGACGGCATAAATAGCGTATGAATCATCCACTATGTAAATATAACCTTCAAAAACAGGCTCTTTATCACGTTTTGGCGTTACTTTAATTTTATAAATGTAATTATTATAACTATCTGTAAATGAATCTTCTATTTTGTATTTATAGTAAGTAAATGCGTTAGAAGCAATTGGTGAAATCAAAGGAATATTGAAATTAATCGTGTTCTGATAAAAATCATAATTCGTTCCAATTGCTGTATTAAAACTGAATCCGTTGTCGTTTCCAGCGACTTTACTCGCAATAATCTCTTCTTTTAAATTGTTAGGTTTTTCGAACTTAATTTTAGAAACCGTTTCAGATTGGTAAATAATTCCAGCACCTGTTGAATCTACATTTCCATCTAAATCCCCAATTTCAATTCCCATAAATTTCTTTGGAATATCTTTTACCCTAAAAATTCCTCTAGAATAAAAATCAGCTTCAAATTTATCAGTTTTATCAGTGTTTTTTTTACGATTCGCAATGGCACTTCTAATAATTCCGTTGGCCGGATTTTCGCCACTTTTTACCACAACCTCTTCAATCGAATATTCTTCGTCTGATAAAGTTGCGTTAATCGTTGCTGGAAAAGAGTTGATTTCTTGTGTAATTGTTTTGGTTTTGTATCCTAAAATTTTGAAAACCAAAGTATAACTACCTGTTTTTTTGATATTTAATTCGTATTCTCCATTTTCGTTGGTTGAAGTTCCGTTGTATGTTTTTTCAATGGTCACACTTGCATAAGGCAAGGCATTTCCTTTTGAATCTGTAACTTTTCCTCTAATTTGAGCAAATGAAAAACTTGAAAATAAGGCTAAGGCGAATAATAATTTAAATTTCATAAGTGGCTTTTAGTGTTTTTGTTTATTTTTTGTTACAAAACTATGTCAATTATTTTTTAATACAGAAATTTCTTAATAATTTTAATAATTATTTAACTTGTTCCACAGAACCTGAAGTACTTTCCGTAACTTTTACCTTTTCTGATTTTCCATAATATTTTATAGAAGCACTTGTAGAAGCTGTCGCATCTATGCTTTTTAAAGCCAAAACATCCACTTCAGAAGACGTAGAGGCTAATATTTGAGCTATATTTGAAACTAATTCTTTTGCATCACAATTTGATGAACTAGAAGCGTCAATCGCTAAATTATTTGTTTTTCCTTTTAAATCTACTGTAGAACTGCTACTTAAATTAACTGCAACATCTTGTGTAGACATATTTAATGCCACATTTGAACTTGATGAAGCATCAATAAAAATAGAATTACAAGTTACGGTTCCTGAAAAATCTGCACTGGAAGAAGTATTAATCTTTAATAAACTTACATTCAAATTATTTTTGATAGAAAACGTTGCTGATGAACTTACTGTAACACTTCCAATTCCTTTGTTAGTAACCGATACAAGTAGTTTACTCGTATCTATATTTTTAAAATATTTGTCGTTATCAATATAAATTCTAAGAACATTATTTTTGGCTTCCACTTTTAAATATTTCATCAAATCTTTTTCCCAACTTACCACAACACTTTGAGTTGCACCTTGCGTATACACCACATTCACATTAGTTGAAGCTTTTATAGCTGTGAAATTCCCCACCACTCTAGTTTCTTTAATTTGGGCATAAGAAACACTAATCATTGCAAAAAAAGCAATAACAAATACGTTAATTTTTTTCATTTTTTTATAGGTATTAGATTGTAATTGTAAAGACGATTTTTAAATCAAAATAGTTGTATCAGTTATAAAAAACTTTGTACTGCCAAAGTATAACTTTGTAAACCAAAACCAATAATCACCCCTTTTGCATTAGGTGAAATATACGATTGATGACGAAAGGTTTCTCTTGAAAATGTATTGGAAATATGAACTTCAATTACAGGTGTAGTTATCGCTTTTACACAATCGCCAATCGCTACAGAAGTATGCGTGTAAGCGCCTGCATTTAAGACAATTCCATCGTAAGAAAAACCGACTTCTTGCAATTTATTGATAATTTCTCCCTCCACATTGGATTGAAAATATTCTAATTGCAAATTTGGAAATTGAGATTTCAATTCATTAAAAAATGAATCGAAATCTTGATTTCCATATATTGAAGTTTCTCGTTGTCCTAATAAATTTAAATTAGGGCCATTCAGAAGTAATAATTGCATTATTTCCCGTCTTTGTCAACCACAATTTTGTTTTCTCTGTTTGCCAATTCCCATGCTAAAGTAAAAGCTAATTTCACACGCATCGTTAACAAATCGTATTCAATTTTGTCTGCCGTATCATTTGGTCCGTGGTAATCTTCGTGCACACCATTAAAAAAGAAAATAGAAGGAATTCCTTTTTTTGCAAAGTTGTAATGATCAGAACGGAAATAAAACTGATTTGGATCATTTCTAGCATTAAACGTATAATCTAAATCTAATCCAACATACTTCTTATTCATTTCTTCGTTAATCGAATGTAATTCAGAACTCAATCTATCCGAACCAATTACATAAATATATTTTCCGTTTTCTTTATGACTTCCAATAGTATCTCTACGACCTACCATGTCAATATTAATATCAGCTACCGCATTTTTTAAAGGAAATAATGGGTTTTCTGAATAATATCTTGAACCATGTAAACCATGTTCTTCACCAGTTACGTGTAAAAATAAAATAGAACGTTTAGGAGCGTGACCTTCTTTTTTAGCTTCAGCGAAAGCTTTTGCAATTTCAATTAAAGAAACAGTTCCAGAACCATCATCATCAGCACCATTAAAAACTTCGCCATTTTTCATACCAATATGATCATAATGCGCAGAAATAATAACTACTTCTTCTGGTTTTTCAGCACCTGGAATAAATGCCCAAATATTTTCAGAATCGCCTAATTTTGGAGAAAATCCTTTTTTCATAAATTCTGAAGGGACTTTTTGATAGAAATCTGTAGAACCTGGAGGATTTTTAATACCTAAAGCTTTGTATTGTTCAATAATATACAAACCGGCTTTTTTCTGACCTGCTTCTCCTGTATTTCTTCCTTCCATTTCATCAGAAGCAATAACATGAAGATTTTTAGATAAACTCACTTCGTTAATAGTGTTCATGTATTTAGTAACATCAACAGCTTTGTTTTCACGATTAGAAACAATACCTTTTTTTGGAGAACAACTTAGTAAGAATACGGTAGTTGCGACTAGTAGTAATATTTTTTTCATTTGTATTGGTTTAAGACAATACAAATCTAATTAAAAAAGTTTTATACCAATAAAATTTATAAGAATTTTAAGAAGGAAAGTAAAATAAAAAATGGCAAGCGACCTACATCGCACCGCTACAACCACATACCTTTGCTGCGTTCCCACCCTGGAGGATTTTGAGGGAGCTGGTCGTGTAGGACTTGCCGGTGCAAATATACAATCTTTTATTATTTTTACAAATCAAAAATTAGTTTAAAATAAATTGTAATATTGTAGCATAAATATTTACGGAAATGAAAAAAATTAACTTACTAATAATCACATCGTTAAGTGCTTTTTTATATAATTGTGGCAACACAGAAAATTTGTTTTCTATCGCTTCAAAAGACTTAAAACAAGTATACAAACCAAATGAAAGTGTAAATTTAAGTATTGAAAACGCAGAAAACACCGCAATTGATTCCGTGGTTTATTATTCAAACGACACTAAACTAGGAACAGCTACAAATAATAAAATCATCAACTTTAAATTAGACAAATTACAACTTGGTGTTCAAGATATAAAAGCCGTTGTCTATTATGAAGGCCAAAATGTAGAATGCCTAACTTCTTTTGAATTAGTTTCTAACATCACTCCAAAATTATACGAAACTAAAGATTACACCATTTTAAACACGTATAATCACGATTTAAACGCTTACACACAAGGTTTAGAGTTTTATAAAGGAACTTTACTTGAAGGAACAGGTCAAAATGGTGAATCTACACTTAGAAAAACTGATTATAAAACAGGTAATGTTTCTAAATCCATACCTTTATCTCCAGATTATTTCGGAGAAGGAATCACGGTTTTTAATGGAAAAATTTACCAATTAACTTGGAAAAATAAAGTCGGATTTATATATAACGCCGAAACATTAGTGCAAGAAAAAACATTTAATTATTTTGCAGATATTGAAGGTTGGGGATTAACACACAACGACAAACATTTAATAATGAGTGACGGAACTAGTAAAATTTACTTTTTAGACCCAGTAACTCAAAAAATGGTACGCTCAATAAATGTATATTCTGATACGAATGCTATTCCAGATTTAAACGAACTAGAATGGATTGACGGAAAAATTTGGGCAAACATTTACCAAAAAGATGCCGTTGCTATTATCAATCCAGAAACTGGTGCAGTTGAAGCCGTTATAGATTTATCAATATTAAAAACTAAAGTCAAACAACATCCTGAACTTGACGTTCTTAACGGAATTGCTTATAATCCTACTACAAAAACAGTATTTGTTACAGGTAAAAATTGGGACAAAATGTTTGAAATTAAACTGAAATAATTTTTCGTTAATCAAAAACCCCTCCTATGAAAAAAATAATCATCGCATCAGTTTTACTGATATTTAGCATACAATTACATTCACAAAACAAAAAGAAGAAAATGAATACGATTCAACCGCCTGTGGCAAAAATTATTCCTAAAAAACTAGAAAAACACGGAGAGGTAAGAACCGATAATTACTATTGGTTAAATGAAAGAGAAAATCCGGAAGTGATTGATTATTTGAATAAAGAAAACGAATATTACCAACAATCTACAGCACATACGAAACAATTTCAAGATGATTTATTCTTAGAAATGAAAGCTAGAATTAAGGAAGATGACAGTTCTGTTCCTTATTTTTACAACGAATATTGGTACATTACACGTTTTGAAACAGGTAAAGATTATCCAATTTACGCGAGAAAAAAAGGAAGCTTAGATGCCAAAGAAGAAATTTTATTCGATTGTAATGAAATGGCAAAAGGGCATTCGTACTTCAATTTAAGCGGAATGAGCGTGAGTGGCGATAATAAATTAGTTGCTTTTGGTTTAG
>JAUMDQ010000232.1:0-4997 GCA_032121715.1 Flavobacterium sp. | reverse complement strand
GCAAACACGGTTTTAGAACGTTTTGCAGATAATCCTTTTTTACCCAAATTTTACAAAGACCAAAGCAGATATGCTTTTCCTTTAGAAATGTCTTTTTTGGCAGATAGATACCAACAACTATCAGATGATTTAGCGCAATTTGATTTATTTAAAGATTTTGTAGTCGCTGATTATCATATTTTTAAATCATTAATTTTTGCAAAAGTTACGTTACAAGAAGACGAATTTCGTTTATACAAAACGATGTTCGACATTATGTACAAAGAAATGCCCAAACCTGATTTATATGTGTATATGTATCAAAACCCCGAACGTTTATTGGCAAACATCAAAAAACGCGGCAGAACTTATGAGCAAGAAATTCCTGCCGATTATTTAGAAAAAATCAATCGCGGTTATTTAGACTATATCAAAACGCAAACGGATTTAAATGTTTTAATTATTGATATTTCCGATTTAGATTTCGTTAAAAAACAGCAAGATTATGTGTTCATTTTGAATGAGATTCAGAAGAAAATAGAGAACTAATTTTTTTTAAAACACATAGGCACATAGTTTTTTTATAAAATTAGGCGCTTCGCTTAAAAAAGGAAACAATAGGTTTTATTTCAATTTATGAAACTTGTAAAATACAATATTGAAACAAAAATCTATGTGACTATTTGTTTACTTTAATTTCTGAAACAAATCCCAAATCACAATTCCTGCACTTACTGAAATATTTAACGAATGCTTACTTCCTAATTGCGGAATTTCAATCACACCATCCGATAAATTAATCGCTTCCTGAGAAACACCTTTAACTTCGTTACCAAAAATCAACGCATATTTGGTTTCCGTTTCAGGTTGAAAATCATCTAACATAATGGCATTTTCCGTTTGTTCGATTGAATAAATTTTTACGTTTTCAGTTTTCAATTTCGCCACTACTTCCAATACATCTTTCGCGTATTCCCAAGTAACGGTTTCCGTTGCTCCTAAAGCTGTTTTATGAATTTCCTTATTTGGTGGAACTGCCGTAATACCACATAAATAGATTTTTTCAATCAAAAAAGCATCTGAAGTTCTAAAAACAGAACCAATATTATGCAAACTTCTAATGTCGTCTAACACAATAATGATTGGTGTTTTTTTTGCATCTGCAAACTCTTCTTTACTAATACGATTTAATTCGGCGTTGGCTAATTTTCTCATGTGGCAAAGATATTTTATTGCTTTCTAGCTTCAAAATTTTTATTAACAATTATTAACATGTCAATAACAAAGTATAACAATTGGTTTCTCTAAATTGCCTGAAAAACTAATGAAACTACTAGTTAGCTTATTCACCTTACTATCAACATATTGTTATTCGCAAAACTCAACTGCTTCTGACCAAGTCAAACAAAAACAAGAAGCGATTGTAAAAGAGACAATTCAAAAATGTTATTCCAAATACAATTACAGAAATGAGATGACGCAATGGCAAGCATGTTTAGATGAAGGTTTGGCAAAAGATTCCACAATTGCGTATTTATGGCAACAAAAAGCAATGCCTTTATTTAAAGCAAG
Organism: Flavobacterium sp.; assembly: GCA_032121715.1. GTDB lineage: Bacteria > Bacteroidota > Bacteroidia > Flavobacteriales > Flavobacteriaceae > Flavobacterium. The sequence continues at coordinate 3,446 of JAUMDQ010000232.1, read as the reverse complement.
AAAATATGAAGCAGGAATGGTATTTATGGACAAAGCAGTTATGCTTGATGAAAATAAATGGTTAGACTATAGGGCTTTTATCAAATGTATTTTTGCAAAAACATATAAAGAAGCTATTATCGATTTTGAAAAATGCAAAGTAAAAATTGGAAATTCATATATAATGGATCATACATATGATTTTCATATTGCTTTATGTTATTTACAATTAAATGAATTTGAGAAAGCAGAAAAAATCTTTAAAACAGATACCGATTTCCAAAGACAAAACCAAGGTGAAGCACATTATTTAGACCTGTTTTATTACGGAGTTTCAATTTTTGAACAAAACAAATTTGAAGAAGCCATTATCGTTTTTGATAGAGCCTTAAAACAATATCCAACATTTTCTGATGTAAAATTCTATAAAGCCTTATGCTTAAGAAAAATCTCAAAAGAGGCTGAAGCAAAAATTCTTTTTGAAGAATCAAAAAAGGATTTAGAAAACGGTTCTACAATAAATGAAGATCAAATTTATTACGAAATGTATCCTTATCAAATTAGAAAATTGGTTAAACATTAATATTCTAATTCTATTTAATTCTACATTGGTTAATTTTTAAATACTTAAAGTAATAATAATTTTCAATGTGTTGATTTTTAAAAATAGCCATGCCGATTTTACTGATTAACTGGATTGTTTCGATTTTATTAATTATTATTTTTCCAACACAGATTTAAAAAATTCCTATAATTTATATAATTTTTACAATCTGTGTTCCCTACTTTTTCAACTTAAAATTGAATTTCGACATTGTAATTGGTATTGAATTTTGAAATTACTAACTTCGCCAGCACTAAAATTTTACATTGTGGCTAAAAAATCAGCATCCGAAATCAAAGAATCGACTCCAAAAGTATCTCCATTAATGCAGCAATATAATACCATTAAGGCGAAATATCCTGATGCGTGTTTGTTGTTTCGAGTAGGAGATTTTTACGAAACTTTCGGGGAAGATGCGATTCGTGCTTCCAGAATTTTAGGCATTACTTTAACCAAACGTGGTAATGGAAGTGAAAGCGAAACAGCTTTGGCAGGATTTCCTCATCATTCTATTAATACGTATTTACCAAAATTAGTCAAAGCCGGACTTCGAGTAGCCATTTGCGATCAACTAGAAGATCCAAAAATGACAAAAACGATTGTGAAACGTGGTGTTACGGAATTAGTGACTCCAGGAGTTTCTTTTAACGACGACATTTTACAATCGAAATCGAATAACTTTTTAGCAGCTGTATTTTTAGGTAAGAAAACGAACGGAATTACGTTTTTAGATGTTTCAACTGGTGAGTTTTTAACCGCAGAAGGAAACGAAGAATATATTGACAAGTTGTTACAAAATTTCAGACCAAGTGAAGTTTTGGTTTCGAAACAACAAAAAGCCGATTTCAAACAGCATTTCGGAGAAGATTTTCACGTTTTCTATTTAGAAGATTGGATTTACAAAGAAGATTATGCTTTTGAAAGTTTAACCAAACATTTTCAAACCAATTCGTTAAAAGGTTTTGGTGTAGATGATTTCAACGAAGCCATTATTTCTTCAGGTGCGATTTTATATTATTTATCAGAAACGCAACATAATAAAATTCAGCACATTACCAACATTCAACGTATTGCAGAAGACGCTTATGTTTGGATGGATAGATTCACAATTCGTAATCTAGAATTATATCACAGTTATAATCCGAATGCTGTAACGTTAATAGATGTGATTGATAAAACGCTTTCACCAATGGGGTCAAGATTATTGAAACGTTGGCTGGCATTACCTTTGAAAGACATCAATAAAATTAGAGGTCGTCATGAAGTGGTGGCGTATTTAAAAGAAAATTCAGAAGAATTAAATCAAATTCAATATCAAATTAAACAAATTTCCGATTTGGAACGTTTGATTTCGAAAGTGGCGACAGGAAAAGTTTCTCCAAGAGAAGTCATTCATTTGAAAGACTCGTTAGATGCAATTATTCCAATCAAAACTTTGGCATTACAATCGAAAAACGAAGCCTTAAAAACCATTGGTGATAGTTTGCATGCTTGCGAATTGTTACGAGAAAAAATTGGTTCGACTTTAAATCCAGACGCTCCAGTTGCGATTAACAAAGGAAATGCGATTGCTGTTGGTGTAAATGTCGAATTGGACGATTTACGTGCGATATCTTCTACAGGAAAAGGATATTTGGCAGCAATGGAAAAACGAGAAAGTGAAAACACAGGAATTCCATCACTAAAAATATCGTTTAATAATGTTTTCGGCTATTATATTGAAATTAGAAACACACATAAAGATAAAGTTCCAACAGAATGGATTAGAAAGCAGACTTTAGTAAATGCTGAACGATATATTACGGAAGAATTAAAAGAATACGAATCGAAAATTTTAGGTGCGGAAGATAAAATTTCGCAATTAGAAAGTATGTTGTATGAACAATTGGTGAATTGGATGGCGACATATATCAAACCGGTTCAATTAAACGCTAATTTGGTAGCACAAATCGATTGTTTGCAAAGTTTTGCGCAAATGGCGATTGAAAATAAATATGTGCAACCAGAAATTGATGACACTTTCGATTTAGAAATTAAAGAAGGGCGACACCCAGTAATTGAAAAACAATTGCCAGTAGGAACGCCATATATTTCTAACGATGTGTTTTTAGATAGAGATACGCAACAATTGATTATGATTACCGGACCGAATATGTCTGGTAAATCGGCGATTTTGAGACAAACAGCTTTAATCGTGTTGTTGGCTCAGATGGGAAGTTTTGTTCCTGCTGAAAATGTAAGAATGGGCGTTGTAGATAAAATCTTTACTCGTGTTGGTGCGAGCGATAATATTTCTATGGGCGAATCGACATTTATGGTGGAAATGAACGAAACGGCTTCTATTTTGAATAATATTTCCGAGAGAAGTTTGGTCTTGTTAGATGAAATTGGAAGAGGAACCTCAACCTATGACGGAATCTCGATTGCTTGGGCGATTGCCGAATATTTACACGAACATCCGAGCAAAGCCAAAACACTTTTCGCTACACATTACCACGAATTAAATGAAATGGAAGCTATTTTTAATAGAGTTCAGAATTTTAATGTTTCGGTAAAAGAATTAAAAGATACCGTTTTATTCATTAGAAAATTAGTGAAAGGCGGAAGCGAACACAGTTTTGGTATTCACGTAGCTAAAATGGCTGGAATGCCACAATTGGTAATTCAAAAAGCAGAAAAAATATTAAAAAAGTTAGAAAAAGATCATTCTGGAGAAGCATTAAACGGAATTAAAAGTGAAAAAGACGAAATGCAATTGAGTTTTTTCAATTTAGATGATCCATTATTGGAAGATATTAAGCAAGAAATTATGAATATTGACATCAATACTTTGACTCCAGTAGAGGCTTTGATGAAATTGAAC
>JAUMDQ010000231.1:1895-10244 GCA_032121715.1 Flavobacterium sp. | reverse complement strand
AATGAAATTAGAAGTTGCAGAAGAAAAACTAGATGAAGAAGGATTAGAAGTCTTTTTATTAGATACTGTCGAATTTCGTCCAGAATTTCCACCATATAGTATTGTGGAACAAGATCCAATTGCAGGTTCTAAAGTAAAAGATGGTCGTAAAATTTACGTAAAACTAAATGCTGGTGGTTATGCCATGGTGACTTTCCCAGATTTAAAAAATAAAACATTCCGTCAAGCAGCTAATGCTTTAAGAGCTTTAGGTTTAGTAGAAGGAGAATTAAAATACGAAGCTAACATAGCAAAAGATATTGTTTTAGGAGTTTCATATAATGGTAAACCTGTAAAAGCAGGAGATAAGTTGATGAAAAATTCTAAAATTGATTTTGTTTTAGGTGATGGAAAAGACATGTTTAATGATGCAGATTTAGATTCTTTAAACGTTGAAGAACAAAATATAGAAATTGATACTACAAAATAATGCAAGAGTTTATAGATGAGAATGAAACGGCTGATGAAGATTTATATGAACACCATCGGTTTGAGATAGCGAAAGGACAACAATCCTTACGTATTGATATATTTTTAATGAATTGCATTGAAAATACTACAAGAAGCAAAATTCAAAAAGCAGCAGATTCGGGAAACATTTTTGTGAACGATGTCGCTGTAAAATCTAATTACAAAGTCAAGCCTGATGATGTAATTCGTGTGATGTTAGAACATCCGCCATATGAACATTTACTGAAAGGCGAAAATATTGATATTGATATTGTTTACGAAGATGATCAAGTTATTGTGGTAAACAAACCTGCAGGAATGGTCGTTCATCCTGGACACGGAAATTATTCAGGAACTTTAGTGAATGCTTTGGCGTTTCATTTTGATAATTTACCAATGAACAGTAGCGAAAGACCAGGTCTAGTTCATAGAATTGATAAAGATACTTCTGGACTTTTAGTCGTTGCGAAAACGGAAGAAGCGATGTTGCATTTGACAAAACAATTTGCTGCAAAAACTTCTGAACGTGAATATTACGCCATTGTTTGGGGAAATATCGAAGAAGACGAAGGTACGATTGAAGGAAATATTGACCGTCATCCGATAAACAGAATGCAAATGCACGTTTATCCAGAAGGTGAACAAGGAAAACCAGCGATTACTCATTTTAAAGTATTGGAACGTTTTGGATATGTTACTGTGGTTTCATGTCAATTAGAAACAGGAAGAACACACCAAATTCGTGTACACATGAAATATATTGGTCACACCCTTTTTAATGATGAACGTTATGGAGGTGATAAAATTTTAAAAGGAACAACGTTTACAAAATATAAACAATTTATTGATAATTGCTTTAAAACTTTACCAAGACAAGCACTTCACGCAAGAACTTTAGGTTTTGTACATCCAACAACTGGAGAATTTTTACGTTTTACAAGTGAAATTCCTGAAGAAATTACTTCTTGTATTGAGAAATGGAGAAATTACAGTAAAGCTGTTCAGTTTGATGATGAGAAATAGATTCTAAATATATTAAATATGAAACCCTCAATAATTAATAACTATTGAGGGTTTTTATTTTTTATTCAACCTCAGGATAATCTCTATACGCATAATATTGTAACACTTCTTCAATGGCCAATTGTAAAGCTTTATTGATGTGCACATAAACGTTTCCTAAACGAAAATCTATTTGAGATAAATTCATGTAATAATCTGTGAAAATGGGTACAGATAAACCGTTATTTATGGCTTCGTTGGTTTTGTTGTAGTTTTCGGTTTGTTGTTCTTTAATGATGGAACAAGTGGCTAATCGTAATTGGGCAAATTTATCTTTAGTAGCACCATAACCAAATAATCGGCAAACTAAACCTCTATATTTATACGTATTACAACTTCCGTTATGTAAATCTAAATCGGAAATAGGATTGTAATTATAGCAAATAGGGTTGGAGTGGTTGTTTAATTTTTCAAGAATATTTTCTGCTTCACCAATTTTAAACAAATGAAATGCCCAAGGTAAAAATTCTAGAGGAGAAGCTTCCATAGTTGGATTGGTACAACATTTTCCACAACCTGCATTGCAAAATAAATGAGTGGTAGCGGTAAACGTTTTTAATTCTTCTTCCAATCGACTAAATAATATTTCAATTTCTTGGACTTTGCTTTCGATGGACATTTTTTTTTTGGCGAATTTACGTTTAAAAATAATTTCAGCAAGAATATTGAACGTTTTTAAGCTATATTTTTATATCCATTTGGTAAAGGTCGGTAGGCGTAATATTGCAAAACTTCTTCAATCGCATATTTCAAAGCTTTATTTATAGGTAAAATAATATTTCCTAAATGATGATCAATTTGCGATAAATTCATGTAATAATCTGTAAAAACAGGAACAGGAAGTCCTTTGTTTATTAAATCTGTAGAATTAGCAAACGTTTCAGCTTGTTCGTTTTTAATAATGGTACAAGTAGCTAAACGTAATTGTCCGTATTTATCTTTTGTTGCTCCATAACCAAACAATCTGCAAATTAGTCCGCGATATGGATAATTGCTACAACTACCATTGACTTTATCCAACAAGGTTAATGGATTATAAATATGACAAATTGTGGAAGATTTTATTTCTAATTCGGCTAAGATTTTTTCTGCATCGCCGTTTAAAAAAATATGAAAAGCCCAAGGTAAAAATTCTAAAGGAGAAGCTTCTATATCGAGTTTAGTACAACATTTACCGCAACCAGCATTACAATGTAACTTGGTTTCAGTTTGAAACGTGTTTATTTCAACATCTAACTGACTAAACAATTGTTCAACAGCGGCAACCTTAATTTCAATGGACATTATTTTTTTACGAATGTACGCTTTAATACTACCGAAATGGGTTTATATTCGGTTTATTTCGAAAATAAAAAATCCCTAACTACAAAGTAATTAGGGATTTGGTATAAAAATTTAAAACTAAATTAATTCACAATGATTTTTTTAGTTAAACTTCCGTTTTCAGCAGAAATTTGTAAGAAATAAAAACCTTGAGGTAAATTGTTTAATTTATAAGTATTTTGATTGAAAATTGGATTTTCAATATCTTTAATAATTTGCCCATTAATGTTTACTAATGATAATTTAGTGATGTTTTCTGTAGTGAAAATTTCAACTTCGTTAGTATTTGTTGGGTTAGGGTAGATGCTTACTGCACTATCAGCTAAGAAAGTATCTGAAGATAAAATGACAGTTGGCCATCTGTTTTCTGCAGCTGGACCACCCCAAATAACTGTTGCTAAATATGGGTTATCAATAAAAGGGTTTCTATTTCCTTGTGCGTATGTATTACTTGTGTTTCCTAGATAAGTATTTCTGTTATCTTCATATTGAGATACTGGATCTTCAGCATTCCATTCTAAAAACAATAGCACCATATTACTATCATTTGTTGCTGTTGGAATCCCAGTTTGTGCAATTCCAGTTGGTAAACATTGACTTCCGTATCTTAAATACATGTACATCATCATTCTTGCTACATCTCCTTTCCATTCATCTCCAGGATACCATAATAATCCACTTTCAAAAGAATTTCCTGAGCCATCAAAAAAACGGTCATTATCTCTATCTGCATTTCTTTTTTTGTCACTAGCTCTTAAATTATGAGCATCCGCTCCAGGTCCAGATGTTCCTAATGGCGGAACACCTAAAGCTCTTGCATAAGTATGCTCTTTATTCCATAGGCATGGATCTGCTGTTCCGGCATCTTCTAAAGATTTATCTCTTCTTCTATGGTCTTTATCATCAGATGATGATGCTGGACATAAATTGTTACTAAATCCATAAAGTAGTAACAAATTTGTATTTGTTACATCTGCTGGATCTAAATCTACCGTTTCAATTGCAAGTTCAGCCTGTGCATATGTTAAAGTTGTGGTATGTGTTGCAGTAATTTTAGTTTCTAAAGCACTTTTTAAAGGCATTCCAGTTAAGGTCCAATTGAAACCATTATAATATGGAGAAGCTGGCATACCTGCTTGCCCAAAACTCAAATGAGCAACTAATAGTAATAGTAAATATTTTTTCATAATCTAGGGGTTTTAATTATTTCGAGTAAGTAAAGCCATATAAAATCCGTCATAGCCAGATTCATGTGCTAATACTTTTTTATCTTCTACAAAGGTAAAGTTTTTTCCTGTTTCTGTTGTCAAGAATTTTTTAATTTGTTCCTGATTTTCAGATGGTAAGACACTACAAGTTGCGTAAACTAGTTTTCCACCTGGTTTTACAATTGGCGCATAACTTTCTAAAACTTCTGCCTGAACTTTACGGATATTATCAATAAATTCTGGTTTTAGTTTCCATTTCGCATCTGGGTTTCTTTTTAAAACTCCTAAACCGCTACAAGGTGCGTCAATCAGCACTCTATCGGCTTGACCGTGAAGTTTTTTAATGACTTTAGTTGTTTCAATGACACGGTATTCAATATTATGAATTCCATTACGTTTCGCACGAATTTTTAATTGTTTTAGTTTGCTTTCATACAAATCCATTGCAATAATTTGCCCTTTGTTTTGCATTAAGCAAGCCATGTGAAGTGTTTTTCCACCAGCACCAGCACAAGTATCAACTACTCGCATTCCAGGCTGAATGTCTAACATATGTGCCACCATTTGAGAAGAAGCATCTTGTACTTCAAACATTCCGTTTTTAAAAGCATCTGTCATAAAAACATTCGCTCTTTCATCCAATACCAAAGCTTCTGGATAATTTTCAATTGCCTGAGTATGAATGTCTAATTTCAGTAATTCTAACTTTAAAGCCTCTTTTGTAGTATTAATTGTGTTCGTACGTAAAATTACTTTAGCAGGTTCATTTTGTGCCTTAATTTCTTTAGACCAAACCGCTTCACCTAATTCTTTTACACCAATTTCATCCATCCAATCTGGAATAGATTCTTTAAATTTTCTGTCTTTAGATAATTCGTCAAATTTACCTTTGATTTTTCTAACTGGCGTACCTTCAAAGTATTTCCAATCTGGTAGGGTGTGTCCTTTTAATGTTGCCCAAACAGCAAACATTCTCCAAATGCCATCTCTATCAAATGGTTCTTTTTTAATCTCTGCAATCTCGGCATATAAACGTTTCCAACGTACAATATCATAAATGGTTTCTGCTACGAATTTTCTATCGCTGCTTCCCCATCTTTTGTCTAATTTTAGGGCTCTCGCCACAACTTTATCAGCATATTCTCCTTCATTGAAGATCGCCATCAAAGCGTCTATTACTGCAAAACTAATGTTTCTGTGAAATCTCATGTATTTTAAAAATAAAAAATGCTTGCAAAGATAGTAATTTTATACTAGCAACAAGCGTTTATTGTATCAAATAATAGTTATAAAAAACAAAAAAGCCGACGGTTAAGTCGGCTTTTAATTTATCTTCTTCCTCTTCCTGAACTTTCACTATTTCCTCTCGGTTGTGAATTTCCTCTTGAAGCTTCCATTCTTGGTTGAGAATTGCCTCCTCTTGGTGACTCCATTCTCGGTTGTGAGTTACCTCTTGGTGCTTCCATCCTTGGTTGAGAATTTCCTCTTGGACTTGATTCAACTCTAGGATTGTTATTTCTTGGCGTTCCAACACTTGAGTTTCCTCTTGGTGTTGATTCTACTCTTGGATTGTTATTTCTAGTTGGTTGCGATTCACCTCTTGGAGTTCCAACACTTGAGTTTCCTCTAGGAGTAGAAACTATTCTCGGATTATCATTTCCTCTTGGCGAAGATTCACTTCTCGGAGTTCCAATATTTGAATTTCCTCTTGGAGTAGAAACTACTCTCGGGTTATCATTTCCTCTTGGCGAAGATTCACTTCTCGGAGTACCAATATTTGAATTTCCTCTAGGTTGAGATACATTTCTTGGCGTTCCAACTGCTGCATTTCCTCTTGGTGTTCCAGTGGTCGAATTTAAATTTCTTGTTCCTGGAGTTCTTGTTTTAATTTCTCTATGGTTATCCATTTCATATCTGTTGGAATAGCCACTATTTCTGTGAGAGAACGAACGATTTGGGTGACGCATTTCGTAGCCATTTCCTCTTCTTCCATAATAAGCGTTGTAAGCCGAATGGCATCTTCTGTACGAAACATAGTTATATGAATGTCCGAAATTGATATGGATTGAAATATTGTTTCTATATCTAAAAATTGGATAAGGAGACCAGTATGAATAGTACGAAGGATAGTATCCCCAATACCAAGATGAACAATACGGACGATAGTGATTTACCCAAAATGTAGTGTAAATTACTGGTGTATGAACATAAATTGGCTCATATATATAGTTACTTCCATACATATATACATCTCCAACCACTTGAATTTGTACTCTATTATTACTGTCTTTTTCAATTTCTACTGTAGCTACATCTTGAAAAACATCTTTTTCTAAAACGGCTTGAATTACCACAATATGCGCTCTTCCTTCAACGGATTCTACTACACGCAAATAATCAACTTGATTATCGTTGTTTAAATCTAAATTCGATATTTGCGATTTTGGATCGTTTAGTCTTCTTTCGAAATCTTCCAAATTGGAAGCATCTCCAAAAATAGAAGCAACTGCTTTTAAATCTAAGTTATCACTAATATCACTGCTGTTTGCAGTCACGGTAGTTTTATCCTGAGCAAATGTAGGAATAGCTAGTAGTAGCGAGCCTATGACTGAAGTAAATAATCTTGTTTTCATAATATTTAGTATTAAGTTACTTTTCTTGTATTTGTAATTCCAATTATTGTGCCAAAGTTGATTTTATACATTTTGTAATTTTATAAATTATTGTACATTAGCCTAAAATAAGGAGTTTATGAGGATTTTAGTTTTACTTTTTTCGTTTATGTTTTTATCGTGTAAATCAACATTTAAAGTTGCGGAGCGAAAAGACATTATTTTAGATTCGGTTTCAATCAGAGCAATTATGCCAATGAATGGTGGAGTTTGGTTTGGTGGAACAAATTCAAAAGCTGGATTTCTAAGTTTTCAAAATGATTCGGAAACTAAAATTGTAAAACTTCAAAATGAAAAAACTGATTTTAGAAGTATTGGAAATAACGGAAAAGATGTTTTATTGCTTAACGCAGGTTCACCAGCAAATATGTATAAATTAAATACATATGGATATAGTTGCGCATCGAGTTTAATTTATTCTGAAAGTGGTGAAAAAGTATTTTATGATAGTATGTTTATTGATATATGGACTGGATTTGGTATTGTTATCGGTGACCCAACAGAAGATTGCTTATCCATATTATTAACGGAAGATTCTGGGAAAACTTGGAATAAAATTCCGTGTGCCAATTTACCAAAAACTGTTGACGGAGAAGCCGCTTTTGCTGCAAGTGATACTAATGTTAAAATAGTGAATGGGGTAATATATATAATATCTGGAGGAAAAAAATCAAGGCTATTTAAAAGTTCAGATAAAGGTAAAACTTGGGAAGTATTTGACACACCAATTATTCAAGGTCAAGCTATGACTGGTGCGTTTTCAATGGATTTTTACAATAATAAGAAAGGAATTATTGTTGGTGGAAATTACGAGCAACAAAAAGACAATTCAGCAAATAAAGCCTTTACTAAAAATGGTGGAAAAACTTGGAAATTAGTTTCCGCAAACAAGTCTTTTGGCTATGCAAGCTGTGTACAATTTATGCCAAAAAGCAATGGAAAAGTAATTTATACTTGCGGAACTTCAGGTGTTTATTATTCTACTAATTATGGTAAAAAATGGCATAAACTATTAGAAGATACTGATTTTTACACTTTACGATTTAGTAGTGATAAGCATATTTATTTTGCAGGAAAAAACAAAGTGACTAAAATAAAAATAAGCCATTAACATAAAGTCAATGGCTTAAATTGGGTTCAAAATAAAAAAACTTATAATCAGTTTTTATCTTCTTGGCGGAGGTGGATTTCCTCTGCGGTCTTTTAATTTTTCTAATAATTTTCTATGAAATTCTTGTTCTAATTGTTCTAATTTTAAAACTTTTTCCGCGGAAATAACTGGAATAAGCTCGGCACGCATTTTCTTTTTCAAAGCCATAACTTCAGCTTCTTTTTCTTCCGCTTCTTCAATTTTCTTTAAAGCTTCTTCATCCGTTCCGTTTCGTTTTTGATGGCGAAGTCTCATCTGCTCTTCTTTTAAATCCATTATTTTTCCATCGTACTTATTATAAATAGGCCAAAATTTTTCAGCCTCCTCAGAAGTAAGCGCCAATTTTTGTGAAATAAAAGCAATTTTTAAAGCTTTAATTCTTTCTTTTCTAGCATCATTTTGCTGACTATATCCAAATTGGATGGATAGAATAATAAGAAGTATG
>JAUMDQ010000231.1:0-1885 GCA_032121715.1 Flavobacterium sp. | reverse complement strand
TTTTCATAATCATATTTTTTGTTTAAACTATAAGTTTAATTAAGTGAATTTAAATCGTTATAAATAAGTTCATTTTCTAATTCAGCCAAATCTTCATTGTCTAGCATAGAACCCACTTCGTAAATTCCTAATTCTTCTGAATGCATTTCTAAATAATTCATTTCAGCCAATTCGTTCTTTTTTGTTTCTACTGAATTATAGAGCATTGGTGAAACTATTGTTAACAATAAAACCGCTGCAATTCCGCTGACTTTATAAAGTGTAGCTTTTAGTTTAATTACTTTTGTTTTTGAATGATTTATTTTACTTAATAATTTTACTTCATTTTTTTCAAAATAGTTTTCAGGCACAATAAAACCACTCGTTTCTGGAAGCAAGCTTGAATTCACTTCGCTGTTTATTTTTTCGAATAACCTATCTGATAAAGTATCGAAATAATCGGTTGGAGTGGTAAATCCGTTTTTAATTTTATTATTTTCTAAATCTGTGTTCATATCTATTTGACCTTTTCATTTATAAAAGGTTTAATTCGTTTTTAAATATTGTTCAATTTTTTTAACTGCATGGTGATAACTCGCTTTCAACGCACCAACAGAAGTATCTAAAATTTCGCTCATATTTTCATATTTAATTTCTTCAAAATACTTCATTTTAAATACAAGTTGTTGTTTTTCAGGTAAAATTGCAATTGCTTTTTGTAATTTCAATTGAATTTCATTTCCTTCAAAATATACATCCGATTCTAAATTCATAAGAGCTTTTTGTTGCATTTCTTCATTAGAAATTCCTTGCTTCTTAGCTCTTTGTTCAATAAATGTTAGCGATTCATTAGTCGCAATTCTATAAATCCAAGAGTACAATTTACTCTCACCTTTGAAATTTTTAATATTCGAAAAAACTTTAATAAATGTATTTTGTAATACATCATCCGCATCATCGTGATTTAAAACAATGTTTCTAATGTGAAAATACAAGGGTTTCTGATATTGTTGTACCAATTGCTTAAACGCTATATTTTGCGTTTTCGGGTTAATTAAAGTTTCAATAAATAGTTTCTCTTCTTGCAAAATTACAACGGATTTTATTATTTGACTAAAGTTATACAAAAAGGTTTAATTCCGAAGTTATTTTTTTAAATTCGCAAAAAATTAAAATCATGTTACAAACGGTTATTTTTGATATGGATGGTGTAATTGTAGATACAGAACCTGTACATCATTATGCTTATTTCGAACATTTTAAAGAATTAAACATTGAAGTTACAGCAGAAATGTTTGCCACTTTTACAGGAAATTCAACTAAAAATGTTTTTCAAAAAATTAAAGATAATTTCGGAATTACAACGGATACAGAAGATTTAGTACAACGAAAAAGAACAATTTTCAATGAAGCTTTTGATACGAAAGAAGATTTGTTTTTACTTGATGGAGTAGAAGATTTAATTAAAAACTTACATCAGAAAGGTATTCAAATGGTTTTGGCCTCTTCAGCTTCAAAAGTTACCATTGAAAGAATTTTTAATCGTTTTAATTTGCACCAATATTTTTCACATATTGTTTCTGGAGAAGACTTTCCACAATCGAAACCCAATCCAGCCATTTTTATTGAAGCGGTACGATTATCAAATACGCCAAAAGAAAATTGCATTATTATTGAAGATAGCACGAACGGAATTAAAGCCGCACACGCATCAGGAGTCTTTTGCGTTGGATATAAGAGCGCAAATTCTAAAAATCAAGATTATAGTTTAGCTAATATTGTAATTGACAGATTTGAGGAATTAAATTTTGACATAATCTAAAAAATAACTAATTAAAAATAGAGAACATAAAAAAAGCCACTTTTTGTGGCTTTTGAAATTTTATTTGGCAAAAAATTATTTTTT
>JAUMDQ010000230.1:0-27692 GCA_032121715.1 Flavobacterium sp. | reverse complement strand
AGGAACATTAGGGAAAGCTTTAGGTGGTGCGATGGGCGGTTATACAACAGCTAAAAAAGAAGTTATTGAAATTTTACGCCAACGTTCTCGTCCGTATTTGTTTTCAAATTCCTTAGCTCCAGCCATTGTTGGTGCTTCCTTAAAAGTTTTTGAATTATTGAAAAAAGATACTTCTTTAAGAGATAAATTAGAGTGGAATACGAATTATTTCAAAGAAGGAATGCGAAAAGCAGGTTTGGATTTTATTGATGGCGATTCGGCAATTGTACCTGTAATGTTATATGATGCAAAATTGTCTCAAGTGATGGCAGACGAACTTTTAAAATTAGGAATTTATGTAATTGGGTTCTTTTTTCCAGTTGTTCCTAAAGAAAAAGCAAGAATTAGAGTGCAATTATCTGCGGCTCACACGAAAGAACATTTAGATAAAGCCATTGAATCCTTTACTATTGTTGGAAAAAAACTAAATATTATTCAGTAAATTAGCATTAATTAACTTTTAATTAGGAAAAAAAGCACAAAAGTTTTGTGAATTACAAAAAACATATTACTTTTGTTGGTATTATAACGCATTGTAATTAAATTAAATAAAAAGTATGAAACATCTTAACAAACTATTTGCTGGGGCGTTATTATTAGCTGGATTTGCAGCTAATGCTCAAGACAGCACAAACCCATGGGCAGTATCTTTCGGAGTTAACGGGGTTGACACGAAGATCAGCATGAAAGGAAATGACCACCTTAGATTTGAAGAATTGTACAATCCACAAGGAAACTTCAATATTGTACCTTCTGTATCTTATGTAAGTGTTGCTAAAAATGTTGGAGGAAACTTCAGTTTTGGTTTAACAGGATCATTCAACAAAATCTCTAAATGGGTAGATCACGTTCCTGGAACAGTAAATACTCACACTATTACTAATCCTGGTGATTTAAATTATTACGGAATTGATGGAGCAATTACTTATAGCTTCATGAATTTATTGAAATCAAAATGGTTTGACCCAACTTTACATTTAGGTGGAGGTTATACTTTCTTCGGTGATGCTTCTGCAGGAACTGTTAATGGAGGATGGGGATTAAACTTATGGTTTGCTAAAAATGTAGCATTAACTTTAGGTTCTACTTTAAAATATGGTTTCGACGATAAAAGAGTAGCTAATTCTGATGTTCCAACTCATATTTTTCACCAAGCGGGTTTAAAATTCCAATTCGGTGCTAAAGATAAAGATGGAGACGGAATTATCGATAAAGAAGATGCATGTCCAGATGTTGCTGGTTTAGCTGCTTTCCAAGGTTGTCCTGATACTGATGGTGATGGAATCCAAGATTCAGCTGATGCTTGTATTGATGAGCCAGGTACTCCAGAAATGAATGGTTGTCCTGACCAAGACGGTGATGGTGTTGCTGATAAAGATGACGCTTGTATCGATGTAGCAGGTTTACCAGCATTACAAGGTTGTCCTGATACTGACGGTGACGGTGTTGCTGATCAAAATGATGCTTGTCCTACTGTAAAAGGAGACAAAGCTAACAAAGGTTGTCCATGGCCTGATACTGACGGTGATTCAGTTTTAGACAAAGATGATAAATGTCCTACTGTTGCAGGAACTGTTGCTAACAATGGATGTCCAGAAGTTTCTGATGAAACTATGAAAAAATTAAATGACTATGCTAAAACTATCTTATTTGATACTGCAAAAGCATCGTTCCAAAAACAAACTTTCCCAGTATTACAAGCTATGGTTGCTATCTTAAAAGAGTACCCAACTGCTAAGTTTGCTTTAGAAGGTCATACAGATTCAGATGGTAAAGACGCTATGAATTTACAATTATCTAAAGATAGAGCTGCTGCTGTAAGAACTTACTTAGTTGACAACGGTATTGCTGCTGACAGATTAACTTCTGAAGGATTTGGAGAAGCTAAACCAGTTGCTTCAAACAAAACTAAAGCTGGAAAAGCTCAAAACAGAAGAGTAGAAGTTAAATTAGTAAAATAATTTTCCTCTAATAATATTTAAAAAAGGTCTCAATTTATTGAGGCCTTTTTTTTATCTTTATTGCCATGGATGTATCTTTCTTATCTAAACTGGCAAAAGAATTATTAAGCAATAATTCAACTTCCTTATACAACACAAACATTGTTTTGCCCAACAAAAGAGCAAAACTTTTTTTAATTGAAGAGTTAAAAAAACAATCTAAAGCCACTTTTTTAGCACCTCAAATAATTAGTATTGAAACACTGATTGAAGATATTGCACAGCTAAGAGCACTAGATAATATTGAACTTTTGTTCGAGTTTTATATTGTGTATTTAGAAATTACAGAGAAAACAAAACAACAAGATTTTGAAAAATTTTCTGGTTGGGCTGTTACACTACTTCAGGATTTTAATGAAATTGATCGCTACTTAGTCAATCAAAATGAAATATTTTCTTATTTGTTGGATATTGAACGTATCAAACATTGGACACCCAATCTAAACAACCAAACCAAATTGGTGGAAAATCATTTAGAGTTCTGGAAATTATTACCTGATTATTACGAAAAATTCACACAACATCTTCTTAAGAAAAAAGTAGGTTATCAAGGTTTGCTTTACAGAAAATCGGCTGAAAATATTATCGAATTTACCAAGAAAATAGAAAATAAAACGTTTGTTTTCGCAGGTTTTAATGCGCTAAATAATGCCGAAGAAACCATCATCAAATATTTATTAGAAAATAAAAAAGCTACCGTTTATTGGGATATCGATGCCGTTTTCTTAAAAGACGAATTTCATGATGCTGGTTTGTTTCTTCGTAGAATAAAAAATTCGTGGAAACACTTTGAAACGAATCCTTTCAATTGGATCATCAACGAGTTTTCCAATGAAAAAAACATAGAAGTAATTGGAACGCCAAAATCTATTGGACAAGCCAAAATTGCCGGAAAAATCATAGAAAAAATTGCTTTAGAAAATCCTTCTTTACAAAACACAGCTGTGGTGTTAAGTGAAGAAAATATCTTAATTCCGCTACTTAATTCTTTACCTGTTGAGGTAGAAAATTTAAACATCACTATGGGTTATCCAAGCAAAAATAATCCAGCACAAATATTGGTTTATAAACTGTTCAATTTGCATTTGAATGCTCAAAACAGAAATAAAAAGCAAAGTGTTTTCTATTATAAAGAAGTGCTGGAAATCCTAAATAATCCTTTGGTGGTTTCAAGTGTGAATGCGAATGAAGTGGTTAAAATTATTAAAAATTCAAATTTAACTTTCATTACAAGCAACCGATTAGCAGATCTATTTTTGAAATATAATTTACAAGAAAACAAATTGGTTTCTCTATTATTTTTCGATTGGAATGTTTCGGTTGAAGAAATTTTAGAGAAGTTAAAAGCGATTTTAATCTACATCAAAGAACATTTAAGTAATCAAAACGAACAAGACAAAGTCACGAAAGCGTTCGTGTTTTCGATTTATAACATCATTATAAAAATCACTAACTATTACGAAACCTATCATAATATTGAAAATTTAGAAATTCTTTTTTCAATTTATAAACAGGTTATCGATCAAGCGCAAGTTTCTTTTGAAGGTGAACCATTACAAGGTTTGCAAATCATGGGAATTTTGGAAAGTCGTGTGTTAGATTTCGAAAATGTGATTGTTACATCATTAAACGAGGGAAAATTACCCGGCGGAAAATCGAATAATTCGTTCATTCCACATGATGTAAAATTAGAAAAAGGTTTGCCAACCTATAAAGAACGTGATGCGATTTTTACCTATCACTTCTATCGTTTGTTGCAACGTGCAAAAAATATTTACTTATTATACAACACACATTCGGAAGGAATTGACGCGGGTGAAAAAAGTCGTTTCATCACCCAATTGGAAATTGAACATTTGCCGAATCACAACTTCAAAAAAGTGTTTTATAATGCTATAAAACCTGATACAATTTATCAACCGATGGAGATTTTAAAAACGCAACCAATTTTAGATAGATTGAAAGAAATTGCGACAATAAAAGGCTTTTCACCATCGGCTTTGACCAATTATTTACGTAATCCAATTCAGTTTTATTACCAACGAATTTTAGGTGTTCGTGAAAATGAAGAAGTGGAAGAAAACGTAGCAGCGAATACTTTAGGGACAATTATACATGAAGTATTAGAAAAAATGTACCAACCTTTTGAAGGCACGAATATTCAAATTAAAACGTCAGATATTGATGTGATGATTCAGAATATAGAAGTGTTTACCTTAGAAAAATTTGTGGAAGTGTACAAAGAAGGTGAAATCAAAAAAGGGAAAAACCTAATTGCTTTTGAAGTCGCGAAACGTAATATTTACAATTTTTTAATTCAAGAAAAACTAAATATCGAAAACGGTGATGAACTCTTTATTTTGTCTTTAGAGAAAGAACATTCGGCTGAAATTGTACATCCGAATTTACCATTTCCAATTAGAATTGCTGGTAAAGTAGATAGAATTGAATTGCGAAATAATACTATCCGCATTATCGATTACAAAACAGGAAAAGTCGAAGCGAACAAACTAAAAATCGCCACTTTTGAAGGTTTAACACTAGATTTAGCCAATGATAAAATCATTCAATTGTTGTGTTATGCTTTAATGTTTCAGAATGATCCAATAAAACAAAATTATAATGTAGAAGTCGGCATTTTTTCGTTTAAAAATATGAAAGGTGGATTTTTACCTTTCACTTTTAAAATTGGAAGTGGAAAAAACGCGATAAACGAAACGATTATTACTCCAGAATTCTTAAATAATTTTACAGAAGAATTGGTAATTTTAATTCAAGAAATTTTAAATCCAGTGATTTCTTTTAAAGAAATAATTTAACATTTTGTTTGGATTTTCTTACATCCTTTTTCTTTTTCTTTGTCAAAATTAAAGAAATTGAAAAACTACTTATGAAAAAAATCTTCTCTTTTGCATTCATTTTATTAGTAAATATTTTGTTCTCCCAATCGGATTCACAAAAATTTAATCTTGACTTTGAAAAAACTACAAAGGGTGAAAACTTACCTGAACATTGGATTAAATGGGGTAAATATGATCTGCAAATTGATTCTACTCAAGTATTTAATGGTAAAAATTCAGTTCTAATTGATGCTAAAAACGGCCAAGGTTTTGGAAGTGTCGCCTATGCCTTACCAGCTAATTTTAAAGGTAAAAAGATAACTCTTGAAGGTTACTTAAAATATGATAATGCAACTGACGGTTTTGTGGGCTTGTTATTACGAATTGATAAAGACGGACAATCTGTAGTATTTGATAATATGAAACAGCAAAAATTACAAGGAACGGCTGATTGGAAAAAATATAGCATTACATTAGAATTTAAAGAAAATGCAGATAAAATTTTTGTTGCTGGAATTTTAGTTGGAAAAGGGAAAGCTTGGTTTGATGATTTTAAAGTTACCATAGATGGAAAACCAATTGAAAAGTTAAAACCAGTTGAAAAAGAAATTTCAATTGTTGATAAGGATACCGAATTTGATTTAGGTTCAAAGTTTGAATTAACTAATTTGAATGAAATTCAAAAACGAAATTTATTTGTTTTAGGAAAAGTATGGGGTTTTGTAAAATACCATCATCCTGCAATTGCTGAAGGAAAAATTAGTTGGGATTATGAATTATTCAGAATGTTACCCAAAATTGAAAGTAAGGATTTTGATGCAGAATTAGTACAATGGATTAATAAATTGGGTACTTTCAAAACGATTACACATAAACTACCAAAAGAAAGTGAGATTAAATTACTTCCGAATACAAAATGGATTTCTGATACGAATTTCATCTCTGCTGAATTATCAACAGTACTTCAAAATGTAAATGCCGCAGAAAGAAGTGAAAAAAATTACTATATCGGATTACATGAAGGTGTAAGAAACCCAGATTTCACAAACGAAAAAGTGTATAAAAAAATGGCATACACCGACACTGGATTCAAGCTTTTATCGGTTTTTCGTTATTGGAATATGATTGAATATTTTTCCCCTAATCGTCATTTAATGGATGAAAATTGGGATACAGTTTTACAAAAATTCATTCCAAGAATAACAGCTACTAAAGATATAAAAGAGTACACACTAACTTTGCTTGAACTTATCGGAAAAATTCAAGATACACATGCAAATATCTGGGGAGTTAATAAAGTTCTTGATGAATTTTTTGGAGAAAAAATTGCACCTATTGAAGTTAAGTTTGTAGAAAATAAATTGATTGTTGTTAAGCTGCATAATGATTTTAAAGAGGCAAATGTTCAGGTAGGCGATATCATTTTAGTCATAAATGGAATTAAAGTGGAAGATTGGATTAAGAATAATTTGAAATATTTTCCAGCTTCTAATTACCCAACACAATTGCGAGATATTGCAGGTAAAATTTTATGTACTAATGAGGATGTGGTACACCTTACATTAGAAACTATTTCTGAAAGAAAAGAAGTTAGCGTTGCTACAATTCCATTTAAATATTTTAAAAATGAACCTGTTTCTCATAAAATAATAAATGATAACATTGGTTACATTTACCCAGGAACCTTGAAAGAAGGAGAAATTAAAGAAATAATGGAGAAATATTCAGACAAAAAAGGATTGGTTATCGATTTGAGATGTTATCCTTCTGATTTTATTGTGTTTAGTTTGAATCATTATCTTTTAAACGAGAAAAAAGATTTTGTAAAATTCACTTATGGAAGTATTAAAACACCAGGATTGTTTACGATTAAAGACTACAATTATAAAGTGGGTAGAAATAACAAGGATTATTTTAAAGGGAAAGTAATTATTTTAGTCAATGAAGTAACACAAAGTAACGCAGAATATACAGCAATGGCATTGCGAGTTTCACCAAATGCGAAGGTTTTAGGAAGTACAACAGCTGGAGCAGATGGGAATGTTTCAGGAATTACATTACCAGGAAATATCTTTACCTATATTTCTGGTATTGGAGTTTTAACTCCAAATGGTTCTGAAACGCAACGTGTAGGAATTATCCCTGATGTTAAAATAGAACCAACTATTAAAGGAATTCGTGAAGGTAAAGATGAAGTTTTAGAAAAAGCAATTGAGTTGATTAATAACTAAAAAAATGTTTTTTTTAAGAAAATTTTTAGCCACGAATTCTCGAATAAAAAGTAATAAGTTTTAAGATACATTCGGCAATTCGTGGCCAAAAATAAAAATATATAATTGCGAGCTTTGCGAAAATCTTTGTGAACCTTGCGGTTAACCTTTCAAAAACCCAACTATAACTTTTTCCAATTCGGCTTGATTTTCGAGGTGACTCATATGTCCGTCGTTGAAAGTTATTAGTTTGACATTGGTGCCTTCAATTTGCTCTAAATTTTCTTCGTAAATTAAAACAGGATCTTTTTTTCCTAAAATTAGCATAATGGGATAAGGTGCAAAATGCAACAAAACTTCACGGTCTTTTCTTAATTTCATGCCTTCTTGAGCGGCGATGATTCCTTGCAAAGGTGTTTGTAAAGCTTCATTACGAACCCATTCAATTTGTTCTATTAATTTTTCTCGGTTTTCTTCCGAAAATAAATTCGCAATACTCATTCGAACAGCTGCTACGTAATTTTGTTTTACCGCTTTGATGGCGCGCGTTCTATTCGCAATGCGTTCGTCGCTATCCGCACGAGAAGTAGAATTTAGTAACACCAAACCTTTCATGAATTCTGGATACAATTCAGCGAAAGCCAAAGCCACATAACCACCCATCGAATGACCCACAAAAACAGCTTTTCTAATTTTTAATTCCGATAAAACCTGATGAACGGCATCCGCCATATCTTCCATCGTGTGCACATAACCCAAACAATCGGTTTGTCCGTGGCCCAATAAATCAATACAAACCACACGATTTTTCTTCGCTAAAACCGGCGCTAAATAGTTCCACATCGTACTGTTTTCCAAAAAACCGTGCAACAAAACTACTGCAGTGCCTTTTCCAGCATCGGTATAAGAAATTTTCGTGTTTTTGTAATGGGTGTTTTTGTAATTCAAAATTCGTTGTTCGTTGTTGAAACTTATTTTGCAAAAGTAAGATTTAACCGCAAAGCACGCAATGATTTTCGTAAAGTTCGCAAAGTTTTTCCGTTTCGTTTGTCATGCTGAAAGCATCTCTGAGATTTCTTCGGAATGACAAGTTTGTGTTTAAGATTCCAAAAATAACTTAAATGACTGACATGTTAAAACCAATTAAATCGTAAATTTGAGTATTAAAACAAAAACTTATGTTCACTATCCAACAAATAAAAGAAGCCCATGTTAAAGTCAAAAGTGGTGCGGATTTCCCAAAATACATACAAGATATTATCGCTCTTGGCGTCACTTCTTTCGAAACGTTTGTATTTGATAATCATACCGATTATTACGGAAAAGATAATTATTTTACTTCATCCAAAGGTTTTTCTGAAACACTTCCAATTTCCAATAGAAGCGATATCAAACAATTTAAATTAGATTTAAAATCGCACCAACAAGGAAATACAGATTACATGACTTTCTTAAACGACTGCGCGAAATCTGGTGTCGAAAAATGGATTGTGGTTATGGATAAAATGACGTGCAGTTATTACGACATAAACGGAAATGAAATGTTAGTGGAGAAAATCCCAACGATATAAAAATCGCTTATAATTCCGAAGGAATCTTTTGAGATGCTTTCAGCATGACAAGTTTGAGAGAAAGATTGTGAAAAAACTTATATGATTTATATGTTAAAACAAAAAAAACGGCTCACTTTCGCAAACCGTTCTATACTGTAAACTGTCTCTGAGACTGTAAACTAAATCTTAAGAATTCATTATCGATTCAATTTCATCTGCTTCAATAGGAATGTTTTTCATTAAGTTGAAAGGTTCTCCTTTTGGTTGAATCACCACATCGTCTTCTAAACGAATACCAAAACCTTCTGCTGGAATATAAATTCCTGGTTCTACTGTGAAAACCATATTCGCTTGCATTGGCTCGTGTAATAAACCATAATCGTGCGTGTCTAAACCTAAATGGTGCGATGTTCCGTGCATGAAATATTTTTTATATGCTGGCCAATCCGGATTTTCATTCTGAACATCAGCTTTCGTAATTAAGCCTAAACCTAATAATTCTGAAGTCATTACTTTACCAACTTCTACATGATATTGTTTCCATAATGTTCCTGGTAATAACATTTTTGTAGCTTCGTTTTTCACATTTAAAACCGCGTTGTAAACCGCTTTTTGTCTGTCTGTAAATTTCCCAGAAACTGGAATCATACGTGTTAAATCTGAAGAATAATTCGCGTATTCTGCACCAACATCTAACAAAATTAAATCACCAGCATGACACACTTGGTTGTTCTCTATATAATGTAACACATTCGCATTATTTCCTGAAGCAATAATTGGTGTGTATGCAAATCCTTTTGAACGATTGCGTAAAAATTCGTGTGCTAATTCGGCTTCAATTTCATATTCTGTAACGCCAGGTTTCACGAAGTTTAATAATCTACGAACTCCTTTTTCTGTAATATTACATGCATTTTGAATTAAATCTAACTCAATTTGGTCTTTCACAGAACGTAAACGTTGTAAAATTGGATTCGATTTTTCTACTTTATGCGCAGGATATTCGTTTTTCCACCATTTTATAAAACGATCTTCACGTGTTTCTGTTTCTACCGAAGCTCTATAATGTTCGTTGGTATTAATGTACATCGTATCGGCATACATCATTACTTCTTTCAATACTTTATGAAAATCTTGTAACCAATATACTGATTTGATTCCAGCTACTTCAAAAGCTCTTTCTTTTGTTAATTTTTCACCTTCCCAAATGGCAATGTGTTCATTCGTTTCTTTTAAAAATAAAATTTCTTTCAAATGCTCATAAGGTGCATCTGGAAATAATAATAAAATACTTTCTTCTTGGTCAACGCCAGATAAAAAGAAAATATCTCTATGTTGTGCAAATGGCAACGTACTATCTGCAGAAACTGGGTAAATATCGTTCGAATTAAAAACAGCAACTCCGTTTGGCTTCATTTTCGCCATAAAGTTTTTACGATTCTTAATAAAAAGGTCACGGTTAATTTGTAAATATTTCATATTTCGTTTTTATTGTATTTTAAATTTTATCAAAAATAAGTATTACGAAATAAATAATAGTAGCCAAATGGCGTTATTTTATATTTTTTCGAATTCTGCTCATATGTCGAGAGGAAATTCCTAAAAATGAAGACAAATAATGTAGCGGCACTTCGTTTAATAATTTCGGTTCGTTTTCTAGTAGTTTTTTGTAGCGTTCTTCTGGAGTTAACGTCAATAAATCGATACGATAATCGTCAATTAAACAAATTTGTTTTTCGATTAACGTGTAATAAAAATCATGGAACGTTTTGTTTTCTTTCAATAATTTTTGAAAAGAATTTGGATCAATCACCCACAATTTACACTCATGAATGGCTTTTACAAATTTTCTTGAAGGAACATCTAACAGAAAACTTTTTAAGGAAGAAGTAAAAGAATTTTTTAAAGCTAAATATGTCGTTTTTTCTTCGTCATCAACCAATATAGCGTGTTGTAAAATTCCTTCTTCAATGAAGCAAAAGTATTTACACACTTCTTTTTCTCGCACTAAAAACTCATTTTTCTTTAAAGTTAATGGTGTAAAAAACGATTTAAAATCTTCAAATAAGTCGGTATTCATTTGCTTTCGGAGTTATAAATTCAAAAATAATAACTTTCAAATGAATAGGTATCAAATTATTCTTTTAATTTTGAAGAAATCAAATTATATATTAATGAGAAAATTTGTCGTTTTAGTTTCCCTTTTAAGTTCGCTTGTTTCTTTGTCTCAAGAAAACAACTTTCAATCTGTAAAATTTCAAAATATCGGACCCACAATTATGAGTGGTCGTATTGTAGATTTGGCGGTTAATACAAACAATCCTCAAGAGTTTTATGCAGGTTATGCGACTGGCGGATTGTGGTATACAAATAATAACGGAGCAAGTTTTGAATCGGTAATGGACAACGCACCAACGCAAAATATTGGTTGTGTAGCTGTTGATTGGAAATCGGGATTAATTTTGGTTGGAACGGGTGAAGTTAATTCTTCGCGTTCGTCTTATGCCGGAATTGGCGTTTTGAAATCAACTGACAAAGGAAAAACATGGACCAATATTGGTTTGCCAGATAGTCATCATATTTCTAAAATTTGGGTTAACCCGAATGATAACAACGAAATTGTGGTGGGAGTTTTAGGTCATTTGTATTCGAAAAATGAAGAACGAGGTGTTTTTAAAACTACAAATGGAGGAAAAACATGGACAAAAACGCTTTTTATTAATGACGAAACTGGAATTATAGATATTAGTTTCGCACCAAATAATCCGAAAATTATGTTTGCTGCCGCTTGGGAACGAGAAAGAAAAGCTTATAATTTTAAAGGAAACGGAATCGGTTCTGGAATTTATAAAAGTGAAGATTCAGGAATAACTTGGACAAAAATTGATGCCAATTCTGGATTTCCAACTAATAGTGGAATGGGAAGAATTGGTTTGACTTCCTTTAATGAAAATATAGCTTACGCAATTGTAGACAATCAGAATTTACGACCAAATTCAAAAAAAGAAAAATCTTCAGATGCCAATACAAATTTGTTTGACACCGAAGTAATTGGTGCAGAAATTTATAAAACTACGGATTCAGGAAAAACGTGGAGAAAAACGCACGACAAATTCATTAACGACGCTTTTTATTCTTACGGTTATTATTTTGCTGATATTACTGTAGATGAATCGAATGAAAATAGTTTGTATATTTCTGCCGTTCCATTGATTTTTTCTAATGATGGTGGGAAATCTTTTAAAACCATTGATAAAGATAATGTTCACGCCGATCATCATGTATGTTGGGTAAATCCGAAAAATCCAAATCATGTCATTAACGGAAATGATGGTGGTGTAAATATTACTTACGATAACGGAAAACATTGGATAAAATGTAACAATCAAGCGGTGGGACAATTTTACACAGTAAATGTTGACAATAAAGAAAATTACGAAGTATATGGTGGTTTGCAAGACAACGGCGTTTGGGCTGGTCCAAATGATTACGAACACAATCCAGAATGGTTGCAAAATGGAAAATATCCATACGAATTTTTAAGTGGTGGTGATGGCATGCAAGTGCAAATTGATACGAGAACAAACGATTTAGTTTACACAGGTTCGCAATTTGGAAGTTATACAAAAATTAATAGAAAATCAGGGAAAAGAGAATACATCACGCCAAGAGCTGATAAAAAAGAAGAGCCTTATAGATTCAATTGGCAAACGCCTATTTTGTTGTCTTCACACAATCAGGATATTGTTTATTTTGGTGGACAATATGTTTTTCGTTCTATGAATCAAGGAAAAGATTGGGAAAAAATTTCACCAGATTTAACTAACGGAAAAGTAGAAGGAAATGTGCCTTTTGGAACTATAACTTCTATAGCGGAAAGTAAATTTAAATTCGGACAATTGGTGGTTGGAACGGATGATGGAAATATTCATGTTACAAAAGATAGTGGTGAAAATTGGACAAAAATCTCTAATTCCTTACCGCAAAATTTATGGGTGTCTCGTGTGCGATTTTCGAACTTTAAAAAAGAAAGAATTTATATCACGTTAAATGGGTATAGAAATGATGTTTTTACTACGTATGCTTATGTTTCGGAAGATTTAGGAACTACTTGGAAGTTGTTGACGGAAAATTTCAAGCAAAATGCAGCTAATGTTATTTTAGAAGATTCTGAAAATGAAAATATTTTATATTTAGGAACCGATACTGGTTTGTTTATCTCGATGGATAAAGGAACAACTTGGCAAGATTTTTCAAGTGAAATTCCGAATGTAGCTGTTCACGATTTAGTGATTCAAAACAGAGAAAAAGATTTAATTGTTGGTACGCACGGCCGTTCAATTTATAAAGTAAATGTGGCTAATATTCAACAAATTAACGAAACGATAAATGCTAAAGGAATTACGTTATTTAAAGTAGAAGATATTTATTTTTCTAAAAATTGGGGCAATAAACCATATGCTTGGGGTGACGAAAATAATCCGAATATTGAAATTTGGTATTATTTAAAAGATTTTGCTAATATTGCTATTACGATTAAAAATAATGATGGAATAGTAGTTTTCAATCGTCAGGCTAAAGCCGAAAAAGGAATGCTGAAACTAGATTACGATTTAAGCATCGACGAAAAAATAAAAGCAGCTATTGAAAAGAAAGACCCGAAGATAAAAATTAGTCAAGCTGAAAATAAAAAACAGTATTTACCTGTTGGAAAATACACGATCGAATTAGATGCTAACGGTAAAAAAGAAACCCAAACCTTAACTATAAAAGAAAGAAAATGAAATCGCCACTAATAAAAAGTTTGTGTAAACAAACACAAAAAAACAAAAAGGCGATAACATATTTGACCTCTAACAAATAAATTTTTCAAATATGAAATTAAGAATCTTAACCTTACTAGCATTATCATTTATCAGTTTTTCCTGTTCGGATGAAGATGATAACCAGGTTGTTGTAGAAGAACCGCAATTAATTATAAAATTTAAGTTCGATCCTACGCAAATTAGATTAAACAATATAGGACAACCATCAACGGTTGCATTAGGAAATGCGGCACAATCGCCAATTTTTAATAGCATCAGTGCGCATTATTTAGAATTTACACAAAACGCTCTTACGCAAGTTGGACAAGGTTCCATTTTATATACTGGACCATCAACAACTTTAGGAGGTGCCAATGCTATTGATTTTAGTCAAGCTAAAATTGTAGGGGAAGGTGAGGCATTTTTGTCAGTTCCTTTAAAAAATCTTCCAGCTGGAAGTTATGAATATGTTCGCGTTTCGTTATCGTATCAAAATTATAACATCAATGTTAGAGCAAGTGGCAATGACTATGTTGGAACTTTAGCAAGTTTTGTAGGTTATAATAATTACATTACCACACATAGTGTTGCTGGAAATCCATTTGTTGTAAACGATGATAAATCACAAGGATATTGGGCGTTCGCTATTCCATCTGTTGGATATTCAACTTTTGGACAAACACCGGCTGGTGCAACTACCGTTCCAAATCCAATTAATGCCACATCACCAATTCCAGCAGGTTCATGTTTAGTTACCGGAAAATTTGCTAATAATTTTGTGGTTACTGGCACTGAAACTAAAAATGTAGAAGTGCAATTATCACTCTCTATTAACAATAGTTTTGAGTGGCAAGAAGTCAACGCTGACGGAAAATTTGAACCATCTGCAGGAGAAAATGTGGTAGATATGGGGTTGAGAGGATTAATTCCAAGTTTTACTATTTTAAATTAGCATCTAATGTGTTGATATTCAACAAAAGTTAAACTCATTTAAAATCATTATAAATTATCTTTCAAAGGTTGTAAGTCTTACTTATAACCTTTATTTTTGCTTACATTATTCAAACTCAAATTAACTTTAACTATAATTATGGCAAAATCAGCATTTTTAAAGTCATCTATTGCAAAAAAATATTGGATGGCTCTTACAGGATTGTTTTTATGCTTGTTTTTAGTAGGGCATTTACTTGGAAATCTTCAATTATTTATGTCTGGTTATGAAGGAGCACTTCAATTTAACAAGTATGCTTATTTCATGACAACTAATCCAGCAGTAAAATTACTTTCTTATGTAACTTACCTGTCTATTTTATTTCACGCTATTGATGGAATTTACTTAGCAATTCAAAACAAAAAAGCACGTCCTATTGCTTATGCAATGAACAATCCATCAAAAAACAGTAGTTCAGCTTCAAGAAACATGGCGGTATTAGGAACAATGATTCTAATATTTATCGCTACACACATGATTAATTTTTGGGCTAAGATGAAGTTTGGAACTACAATGCCTTTGTTTGTAAAAGAAATTGTAGATCAAACTAGTGGTACAAAACAGTATATGTTAATAGCAAGTGCTGAGTCGCCACAACAGAACGTACCAGTTCAGTCTCCTATTTTTAATAATGATGTATTAAAGGAACAATCTAAAGGAGAACTTTTCATAGAAGGTTCAAAAATTATCAATAAGAAAAACAACGAAGTATTGTTTGAAGGTTATAAAGATTTACACAAACTAACTATTTCTTTTTTCAAGAGTAAAGGAAAGTTATTTAATGTAATTCCTAATGAAGGCTTGTTTTTTACTTTGTTTTATGTTTTTTCAATGGTGGTTTTAGGTTTCCATTTATGGCATGGTTTTCAAAGTGCTTTTCAATCGTTAGGAGTTAATGGTAAATTTACACCAGCAATTAAATTTTTCGGAAAAGCATTTTCAGTTGTAGTTGCTACACTATTTGCGATAATTCCAATTTACATTCACTTTATTTCAAAATAAAAACATATGGCATTAGATTCTAAAATTCCTCAAGGTCATATTTCAGAAAAATGGACCAACCATAAGAACAATCTTAAATTAGTTGCTCCAAATAATAGACCAAAAATCGATGTAATTGTAGTAGGAACAGGTTTAGCAGGTGCTTCGGCAGCCGCTTCACTTGGAGAAATGGGTTACAACGTAAAAGCATTCTGTTTTCAAGATTCTCCACGTAGAGCGCACTCAATTGCTGCTCAAGGTGGTATAAACGCTGCAAAAAACTATCAAAATGATGGTGATAGTACGTACAGATTATTTTATGATACTATTAAAGGTGGTGACTACCGTGCGCGTGAAGCAAACGTTCACCGTTTAGCGGAAGTTTCTTCAAATATTATCGACCAATGTGTGGCGCAAGGTGTTCCTTTTGCTAGAGATTATGGTGGATTATTAGATAACCGTTCGTTTGGTGGTACACAAGTACAACGTACTTTTTATGCGGCTGGACAAACTGGTCAACAATTATTATTGGGAGCGTATTCTGCATTATCTAGACAAATTGGTTTAGGAAATGTAAAAATGTATAACCGTCACGAAATGCTTGACATTGTTAAAGTAGATGGAAAAGCACGTGGAATTATTGCTCGTAATTTAATTACTGGTGAGTTAGAACGTCATTCTGCTCACGCTGTGATTATCGCAACTGGTGGTTATGGAAATGTATATTTCTTATCTACTAACGCAATGGGAAGTAACGTTACGGCTTCTTGGAAAGTTCATAAAAAAGGAGCGCATTTTGCTAATCCTTGTTATGTGCAAATTCACCCAACTTGTATTCCAGTTCATGGAACGAATCAATCAAAATTAACGTTAATGTCAGAATCATTACGTAATTCTGGTCGTATTTGGGTACCTGCGAAAAAAGAAGATGCGGAAGCAATTAGAGCTGGTAAATTAAAACCAACACAAATTGCAGAAGAAGATAGAGATTATTATTTAGAAAGAAGATACCCTGCTTTTGGTAACTTAGTACCTCGTGATGTAGCTTCTCGTGCTGCAAAAGAGCGTTGTGATGCCGGACACGGTATCGAAGCTAACGATACGAATGAAGGTGTTTATTTAGATTTCGCTTCAGAAATTATTACCAAAGGAAAACAAGCGGCTTACACACAAGGTGATCACAATCCATCTGATGCGAAGGTTCAAGAATTAGGTAAAAAATGGGTAGAATCTAAATATGGTAATCTTTTCACGATGTATGAAAAAATTACAGATGAAAATCCATACGAAACGCCAATGAAAATTTATCCAGCGGTGCATTACACAATGGGTGGTGTTTGGGTTGATTATAACTTAATGTCATCTATTCCTGGATGTTTCGTAGCCGGTGAAGCTAACTTCTCAGATCACGGAGCTAACCGTTTAGGAGCTTCTGCTTTAATGCAAGGTTTAGCGGATGGTTATTTCGTATTGCCTTACACGGTTTCTAACTATTTAGCAGACGAAATTAGAACAGGTAAAATTTCTACGGATACTCCAGAATTTGTGGATGCTGAAAACGCAGTTCGTCAATCTATTGAGCAATTAATCAATAATAACGGAACAAAATCTGTTGACCATTTCCATAAAAAATTAGGTTTAATTATGTGGAATAAAGTAGGAATGGGTCGTAACGAAAAAGGCTTAACAGAAGCAATTGAAGAAATCGGACAATTAAGAGAAGATTTCTATGCAGATGTAAAAGTTCCTGGAGCGGCTAACGAATTGAACCAAGAATTAGAAAAAGCACTTCGTGTAGCTGATTTTATCGAATTGGGACAATTAATGGCAAAAGATGCTTTATTACGTAAAGAATCTTGTGGTGGACATTTCCGTGAAGAATATCAAGATGCTGAAGGAGAAACTCTTCGTGACGATGAAAACTTCGCTTATGTTGCTGCTTGGGAATATAATGGAAGCGATGCAAGTAAATCAGTACTTCATAAAGAAGAATTGAAATATGAGTTTATCAAAATTGCAGCTAGAAACTATAAATAAGATATCATGAGTGCTAAAAAAAATATAAATATCAACCTTAAAATCTGGCGTCAAAAAAATGCTAGTGCGAAAGGTAAAATGGAAACTTATAAATTAGATAATGTTTCTACTGACAGTTCTTTCTTAGAAATGTTAGACCAATTGAATGAGCAATTAGTAAATACACAAAACGAACCAGTGGCTTTTGATCACGACTGTCGTGAAGGTATTTGCGGAATGTGTTCGTTATATATTAATGGTCGTGCACACGGTCCAGATACTGGAACTACAACTTGTCAATTACACATGCGTAAATTTAAAGATGGAGAAACTATCTTTATCGAACCATGGAGAAGTAAAGCGTTCCCAGTTGTAAAAGATTTAGTGGTTGATAGAAGTTCTTTCGATAGAATTCAACAAGCTGGTGGATTTGTATCTGTAAATACTTCAGGAAATACAATTGATGCTAATGCAACGCCAATTAACAAATCTGATGCAGACAAAGCTTTTGAAGCAGCAGCTTGTATTGGTTGTGGAGCTTGTGTAGCAACTTGTAAAAACGGTTCTGCCATGTTATTCGTTGGTGCGAAAGTGTCTCAATATGCTTTATTACCACAAGGTAAAATTGAAGCAGCAGATAGAGTTTTAAACATGGTACGTCAAATGGACGAAGAAGGTTTCGGAAATTGTACGAATACAGGAGCTTGTGAAGTAGAATGCCCGAAAGGCATTTCTTTAGAAAACATCGCTCGTATGAATAGAGAATATTTAAAAGCTAGTATCGTTTAATTATGAAAAAAGTTATTAAAGGATTGTTGTTTTTGACAGTAATTATATTAGGTTCTTGTAGTTCTGATGATCCAAAAACGAGTACTGGAACACCGGCAACAGTTGTTTATGCAATGAAAGGTTCATTAGACGGAGGTGGTTTAAAACTAATGCGAAATTATGCAGGGACAAGTAAAGCTAATCCGAATAGTGTTGAATTTGGAATAAATTATTTTGGTTTACATGGTTATTACGACAATAGTTCTCCAAATGCTAGAGTGCCAATTGATGAAAAAGTAGTCGATATAAATTTAGCTATTCCTAAAGATAATATTTTAGTAGGTGAACATGTGTTCACTAATACTTTGGCTGCGGATGAATATTTTGCAGATTTGAATATTAAAGTAAATGGAGTGGCTGAAACAGTTAATACAGTAAGTGGTAAAATTACTATTTTAACTTACGATGATTTAACTGGACATGTCACTGGAACATTTGAATTGACAACGACTAACGGTGTAAATCCACTAACCCATAGTTTTAGCGGGGAGTTTGATTATATGCTGCTTGAAAATTAAATACTAAAAACGCTTTCTTAACGGGAAGCGTTTTTTTTTATACTTTTATCAAATGAAAACGGCACTTATTCAAACCAATATTATTTGGGAAAACCCAACAGAGAACAGAAGAATTTTAGAAGAAAAAATCAATGCTATGAATGAAGTTATTGATTTAATAATTCTTCCCGAAATGTTTACTTCTGGTTTTACGATGCACCCAAATTCAGTTGCGGAAACTATGAATGGCACAACTATTTCATGGTTGAAAAACATCGCAAAAGCTAAAAATTGCGCCATTACGGGAAGTTTAATAATTACTGAAAACGAAAATTTCTATAACCGAATGGTTTTTGTTTTTCCTAATGGAGAAATACAACATTATGATAAAAAACACTTGTTCACTTTAGCAGGAGAAGACAAGGTGTACACGTCAGGAAATGAAAAAGTAATTATAGAATATAACAATTGGAAAATTTGCTTGCACGTTTGTTACGATTTGCGTTTTCCTGTTTTTTCAAGAAATACAGAAAATTATGACATAATAATTTACGTAGCAAGTTGGCCAAAAGTAAGAACCAATGCTTGGGATATCTTACTAAAAGCCCGAGCGGTTGAAAATGTATCTTTTGCGATTGGTGTGAACCGAATTGGAATAGACAATAACGATTTTGAATACATCGGACATTCGCAAATTATTGACGAATTAGGAAATTTCATCATAGAACCAACAGAAAATGAAGGTGTTTTTATGGCTAATTTAGATAAAAACAAAATGCTGGACACTAGAAATAAATTAAATTTTCTGAACGATAAAGATGCGTTTAATTTGGTTTAGTTCAACTCCAATTCCTGATCAACATCCCAATTGGCTCGTACATCAATTAAAGCTGGGAAATAAATCATTTCTTCAGGTTGTAATTTGGTTTTAAAATTACCAGAATCCCATATCTGATTCTTATTTTCATCATAAAACATTCGTACTTGATACGTGCTTGGTTGTATAGCTTCAAAATACATTTCTGTTTCTTTTGTACAATATTTTTCTCCAATAATATCTCCAGAATTATTTAAAATTTGAAGAACAAAAGGGAATTTTTTTACGTTTTGTAAACGTAATTTCAAGTTTCCAAAATCGCTAATAGAACCTTTTTCGAAATCGAATTTCAAACTATCGGTTTTGGTATTGTAATCGTCTTCAATAGCTCCTGGCAATAATTCCAAAGTGTATTTTTCCTCTTCTTCTTGTTTGTAATCAAATGAAATTAATTGTTCAAAATCATTAATTTCTGTGGTGAAAGGAACTAAAGTAGAATCTTTTTTTCTTAAAAATATTTTCTCAGTATTTATTTTTTTAATTGGTGTGGTTGCTGCTAACGTTAGTTTTTCATTAAAATTAAATTTCTTGTTCGGAAAAAGAGTCACTTTCAAAGAATCTGCTTCTTTTAATTTTTTCAATTTCACCATATATTCTTTACTATAATTATCTAATTTCACAATTACATTTAAAGAATCTTTGGCATCATTTGGAATAAAAACTTGTAACGTATCTGATTTTTTGTTTTCAAATTTTGAAAATCGTAAAGGCGTTTCCACGTTGTTTTTCTTAGTGAAAATTTTCACGTTTTTTGCATCGCCTTCATAACCTAAAAACAATTTATTATTGCTTTCTACAGTTGGCTTAAACGTTTTAATTTCATTTTTTTCAGTAAATAAATTTAAGGTATAAACACTGTCCGACGGAATTTTAATTTTTTGTGTTTTAAAGGCAATTTTTTCCGATTTGGATTGGTAATTGTAGTTATTGTTTTTGTCTTTTAAAGCGACTAAATAATACTCACCTTCTTTGATGTTTTCAATTTTAAAAGCGGTATTTTTTTCTAACGTATTCGTAATATAAACAGGCTTTTTTTTGTAAACTAAAGAATCATTATAGTTCACAGCATCATATAGCATAACGGTTATGAAATCATCGGTTTTCTTCTCAAAAGCATCTTTTATGTTTCCAGAAACCGTTAAAGAATCTACAAAAGTACCAGTTGAAAACACATATTTAAATTGCGAATAGGGAATGTCTTCGTTATAATCGGTAATACTTTGCCCGAAATTAAAGCTATATGTGGTGTTGGGTTTTAAATCTTCATTTAAAGTTATCGAAATAAATTTACTAGCACTTCCTTGTGGAACAATAGTTGGCATTTTTTCCATTGGTGGCGAAATAATCAATTGTTTGTTGATGTCCTTTACCTTTATGTATTCGCTGAAATCTATTCTTATTTTTTTTCCAGTAAAATTAGTTTCGTAATTTTTAGGATTACTTTTTACAATAACTGGTGCTATAGAATCTTTTGGACCACCTGTAATCGTTCCTCGTTTGGCACAGCTGATAAATAAAACAGAAATTATAGTAAGTATGAAGATGAATTTTCTCATTAATTATGTCGAAATTTAGTCCTGCAAAGTAACAATTATATTCACTTGCATCATAATATTTAAATAAAATTTATGATTGTGAATACGCCATGGTAAGAATGCTAATTTTAGTGTTTTTGATTTTTAAAATTTCTTTTGCGCACGCTTCAATTGTGGCGCCAGTTGTAAAAACATCATCAACAATTAGAATGTGTTTGCCTTCAATTTTGCCTTGATTTTCAATTGAAAAGACATTTTTATTATGTTCTAATCGGCCTTCTTTAGATTTGTCTGTTACAGATTTTAAGTTTTTATTTTTCACTAAAACTTCCTCAAGCATTGGAATATCTAGGTTTTTTTCAATAGCTTTGCAAAAAGTGGTGATTTGATTGTAGCCTCTTTCGTGAAATCTTTTTTTGTGTAACGGAACAGGAACAATGTAATCAATAGTAGTAATAATCTCTAAATTCATTAATTCTTTAGCGTATAAATTCCCTAAATAAGTTCCTATTTCTTGACGGTTTCTATATTTTAAATTATGAATCAGATTTTGTGAAATTCCTTTTTTAGTGAAATATAGCATAGAAGCACCAAATTCAAAAGGAACTAAACCATAAAAAGTTTTGTCAATTTCTGTATTCTTAATAGTGTGATGATCAGTAAGAGGTAAGTGGTGTATGCATTTTGTGCAAATCACATTTTCGTTTTTTAATAATAAATTGTTGCAACCATTACAAAAAACCGGGAAAAGGACATTTAACAGATTTTTTTGTATTTCATCGAGAATTTTTAACATATTAAAACAATAATTTTATATTTAGTAAAAATAATAAAGTATGTCTTCAAACAAAAATAATTCTTACAAATTAATCATACTCACCCTATCCGTTTTTCTATTGATAGTGTTTTTTAAAAGTTATAAAGATAATAAATCATCAAAAGAGCTACAAGCAAATTTGAAGCAAGAAAGCTTGTTAACTCAAAACCAACTATCCGAGATTATTGAAAAATATGATTCGGTTGCCATGTTATATAATAATTATGATGAAAGTTTCGCAAATTTAAATACTTCAGATGATAGTAATCTTAAAAATTCAAAAACAGAGCTTAAATTCAAAAACCTGACAGATCTTAACAAGCAGATTGAAACAATTAAAGATTCCATAAATTTTTTACAAGACAAATTAAAAGAAATTGAAAAAATAAAATCATTAGTTAGGCCAGAAGAAACAAAAGCTAAGATTGTTCAGAAAACTTCTTATAATGATTCTAAATTTGAAATTACGAACTTACAAGTTAAAGGGGTAAAGTTTTTAACGGAGAATGCTAGTGCAAGTAGAGTTAAAACAATAGAACAAATCAGAGTTTGCTTTACAATTGATAAAAATGATGCCATTGCTGAAGGTGAAAAACAACTTTTTGTACAAGTTGTGAATCCGAAGAATGATATCGTTTCTGTAGAAGGTTTAGTATATGAAAAAAATAATACAATATTAAAATATAGCAAATTAGCTAAATTCGATTATAAACAACAAGTTACTGATGTTTGTAGTTATGTAGATTTAGTAAAGAACAAAACTTTTAAAGGGCGGTACATTGTAAATTTATATTCTGGTACTACGAAAATCAGTTCTACTATTTTCAATTATAATTAATTAGAAATTCCTTTTTTAATTCCGTTGCTATTTTTACTTTTGCAGTATGGCAAAACAAGAAGACTTATTTAAGAATGTAGTTTCGCACGCAAAAGAATACGGATTCATTTTCCCTTCTAGCGAAATATACGATGGTTTAAGTGCAGTATATGACTACGCACAAAACGGTGTTGAACTAAAAAAGAACATTAGAGAATATTGGTGGAAATCCATGGTGCAAATGCATGAAAATATTGTAGGTTTAGATGCCGCAATATTAATGCATCCAACCACTTGGAAAGCGTCCGGACACGTCGATGCTTTTAATGATCCATTAATTGACAACAAAGATTCTAAAAAAAGATATCGTGCTGATGTTTTAATTGAGGATTATGCCGAAAAATTAAACATCAAAGCACAAAAAGAAATCGAAAAAGCAAAAGCTCGTTTTGGGGATGCTTTTAACGAACAAGAATTTATTACAACAAATCCTAGAGTTGTAGAATACCTTTCTAAAAAGAACGAAATTTTAGCCAGAATGGCGAAAAGTTTAGACGCTGGTGATTTAGACGATGTGAAACTTTTAATTGAAGAATTAGAAATCGCTTGTCCAGATTCTGGATCTCGTAATTGGACAGAAGTGCGTCAATTCAACTTAATGTTTGGTACCAAATTAGGCGCTTCTGCAGATACGGCAATGGATTTATATTTACGTCCAGAAACCGCTCAAGGTATTTTCGTGAACTTTTTGAATGTTCAAAAAACAGGTCGTATGAAAATTCCTTTCGGAATTGCTCAAACGGGTAAAGCCTTCAGAAATGAGATTGTGGCAAGACAATTTATTTTCCGTATGCGTGAATTTGAACAAATGGAA
Organism: Flavobacterium sp.; assembly: GCA_032121715.1. GTDB lineage: Bacteria > Bacteroidota > Bacteroidia > Flavobacteriales > Flavobacteriaceae > Flavobacterium. The sequence goes on along the minus strand of JAUMDQ010000230.1, from coordinate 4,012 downwards.
ATGCAATTTTTTGTGAAGCCAGGTGAAGAAATGAAATGGTATCATTATTGGAAAGAAACACGTTTAAAATGGCATAATTCATTAGGTTTAGGTGCTGAAAATTACCGTTTCCACGATCATGAAAAATTAGCGCATTATGCTAATGCTGCGGCAGATATCGAATTTAATTTCCCATTCGGATTTAAAGAATTAGAAGGAATTCACTCGCGTACGGATTTCGATTTAAAAGCACATGAACAATTTTCAGGTAGAAAATTACAATATTTCGATACGGAAGAAAATAAAAATTATGTACCTTATGTAGTGGAAACTTCTGTTGGTTTAGACAGAATGTTTTTAGCGGTTTTCTCAAAATCTTTGCAAGAAGAAACATTAGAAGATGGTTCAATACGAACAGTTTTACGTTTGCCTTCCGTTTTAGCGCCAACAAAAGCAGCTATTTTACCTTTAGTGAAAAAAGATGGTTTACCAGAAATTGCTAAAGAAATCATGGAAGAATTGAAATGGGATTTCAACGTAGCCTATGATGAAAAAGATGCAGTTGGTCGTCGTTACAGAAGACAAGATGCCTTAGGAACACCATTTTGTATTACAGTTGATCATCAAACCATTGAAGACCAAACTGTTACTATTAGATATAGAGACACGATGTTACAAGAACGTGTAGCTATTGCCGATTTAAAAAACATTATTGAAAAAGAAGTTTCCGTAAGAAACTGGTTAATGAAAATGTAAACTCATTTTCTGCATAAATTAAAAACGCCAAATTCAAATGAGTTTGGCGTTTTTTTATAGATATTTGCAAACATTATTTTAATTCATGACGACTAAATTTTATAAATATATTCTTATTCTTTTTTGTGTTCAATTATCTGTAAGCCAAAACATCAAAATTGACACAACTGAGGTAAACTACAGATTAGAATTGGAAAAACACTATATTCAGAAGTCTAAATCTACTTTAGATTTGGTTTATCAAATGGATGATAGTAAGATGAAATCTGAGTTTCTAGAAATAATATCGGAAAGAAAAAAGAATTTTATTTCGGATATTAAAAAAGGAAAATTTATTTATCACGATGTTTTTTCCCCACTAATTTCAACTATTTTAGCACAAGTTAAACAAGCAAATCCACAATATAATTTTGAAGATATTAAAATTCTATTGGCTTTAGATGATGACATAAATGCTTATAATTTTGGAGAAGGAATAATAGTAATTAATCTACCTTTATTACTGGCTGTAAATAATGAAATGGAATTAAGTTATATTATTTGTCATGAAATCTCACATCAAAAATTAGATCATGTTTTTGTTTCTATTCAAGATGTTCTTAAGAAAAGTAATTCTAAGGAAATGCTTGAAAAAACAAATCAAATCAAAAAAATAAAATATAACAGAAACGCTACAATAAAAGAAGAGATTAAAAAATTTGCGTATAGTTCCAGTCGTTTTAGCAGAGCTAAAGAGCATGAAGCAGATTCGTTAGGTTTTATTTTATATCGTAAAGCGTATCCAAAACACATTCTTCAATCGATACATTCTTTACAAAGTTTAAAGACTATTGATAAAGAGAAAGACTCCTTAACGAGACAAGATTATTTTAAAATTTTTGAAAATTCAAAGGTTAACTTTCAAGAAAGTTGGTTGAATTCTGAAGATTTTTCAACTTACAATTATCAAAAAAAATCTAAATTTTGGGATGTAGATTCGTTAAGAACACATCCAGATATTGATATAAGAGTGGAATATTTAAAAGAAAAATTTAAAATTTCAGATGTTCAAATTCAAGAGTTTAACAACGCAAAATATTTATCTCTTACTAAAGAAAACAAATACGATAATGTTTTCGTTTTGTATCACATTAAGGAATATGGCAAATCTTTATATCAAACGATGATCTTGCTTAAAAATGAAAAAGAAAATCCATTGTTAAAGAAAATGATGTATGACAATTTAATAAAAATTTCAGAGTATAAATCCAATTACAAATTAAATCAGTGTTTGGAAACAGAATCGCCAAATTTCACTGAAAGCTACAATACATTTTTAGGGTTTATTAGAAATTTGAGGAAAACCAATTTTGAACAAATAGTAACAAATTATGAATATTAAAATGAAACAAATCGGACTATTATTGTTGTTATTAATTACAACTAGTTTACAAGCTCAGATTCAAAAAATAAGTGAACTTTCTCAAAATAAATTTCTAGATGCTGAAATCATTTATGAAGAAAATGGAGAGGATGTTTGGGGATATTTTTTATTGAACAAAGTTGATAAAGCTTCAAAAGAATTTCTAGAATTAGAATTTATCATTTTAGATAAAAATCTTAATAAAGTTGGCTCTAATACTTTTCAAAACGATTATTATGACTCTTGGTTAGCAGAAATTATGCCAGACATAAATTCAATAATAAAAAACAAAAACGAATTAATTTTAGCTATAGGATTTGGTAATAATGAAATAATAAAAAAGAAAAACTATGCTTTTAGAAGAATTAATATAAATGATTTTTCCATTGGAAATACATTTTTCTATATTGATGATAAAAGAGTAGAAGATAATAAAATAATGGATAGATTATTTGATGAAAAAACTGCTCCAACTTCTTTTAAACCAATAAAGAGTAATGGTTTTCTTAAAAGTAATTATACAATCAAAGACTTTAGAAAATTGGATTCAAACAACAATAATGTAATTTTGAAAAAATTTGAATATGATTTTTTAGATTTAAACTTTAATAAAAAATGGGGAATTGAATTTAATAAAGTTGAAAATGGATATGATTTTCATGAATATTTTAAAAGCAATGATAAAATAATAATATTTTTAAAATCTCAATTAGGTAAAGCTTTTAAAAAAATTCGAAGTAAATTTTATAAAATAGTTGACATAAATTCTGGTGAAATATTATATGAAATTCCCTTATCCGATTCCAAAAACTCTTATTCAACTAAAGACGTTGTTTTTAAAGGAGATGATGTAATATTTTATGAAGAATTTTCTGAATTTGAAGAAGGTCCTTTTTTTGGCAAACCTTTAGGTATATCAAAAAGAACTTTTAATCTTACAACTAAATCAATTACTGATCAAAAGTTTTTTTATTGGACGGATTTATCAAATTTTATTAAAATAGACAAATTTGGAAAAGTAAACAATTCTGACTTTATTCATTTATTAGACTTTAAGATGACTTCCAATGGAAAAACTTTAATTATTGGAGAAAGTTTTGAATCAGCGGCAAGAAGTACGAAAATAAAGAATATTTATACTTTAGAATTAGACACAGATTTTAAAGTTTCTTCTTTTAATGAAATATTAAAAAATAAGAATAGTTATATTGATTTATATGCAATGGGTAATGAATTACAAAGAAACAATTTGTTTGATTTTAATTATTCTCAGAAAATAAAAGAAGATGAGTTCATATATTTTTATCAAGATAACAAAAAAGGAAATAATAATAAAATATGGACATTAGGCGTGATTGTTTATGCAGATGGAAAATTTAGCAACCAAAAAATAGATTTGAAAACTGAAAACGGGATAATTAATCCCATCAAAGCTAAAAAAGGTTTTATCATACTTCAAGAAATTACAGATAAAAATGAAAACACAATTAGATTAGAAAAAATTGAATATTAAAATGAAAAAAATTTGCCTATTGTTGTTATTAATTACAACTAGTTTACAAGCTCAGATTCAAAAAATAAGTGAACTTTCTCAAAATAAATTTTTAGATGCTGAAATCATTTATGAAGAAAATGGAGAGGATGTTTGGGGATATTTTTTATTGTATAAAGCGGATATGGTTTCAAGAGATTTTTTGAAATTAGAATACATTATTTTAGATAAAAATTTAAATAAAGTAGGCTCAAATACTTTTAATCAAGATTGTTATGATTCCTGGTTAGTAGATATTATGCCCACTATAAATTCGGTTTACAAGAACAAAAATGAATTATTATTTGCAATAGGTTTCGATTATGATGAAATGTATACGAAAA
>JAUMDQ010000229.1:5034-11634 GCA_032121715.1 Flavobacterium sp. | reverse complement strand
AGAACAAAAATGAATTATTATTTGCAATAGGTTTCGATTATGATGAAATGTATACGAAAAGCCCCTATGCTTTTAGGAAAATAAATTTAAATGATTTTTCTATTGGTAATAGTTTTATGTTTATTGACAATAAACTTATTGAAGATAATAAAATAATGGATAGATTAATTGCTGAAAAAAAAGAGCCTGCTTATTTTTCCCCAATTAAAAATCATGGATTTTTATCTGTAGATTCTAAAAATGCAAAATATAGATCACGTGAAAATAGTATTACTTTTTCTAAACAAAATAAGAATTTAATTGGTTATTCTTATTTTGATTTGAATTTTAATAAATTATGGACATTTGCTTTTATTCCAAACGAAAAAACTTCTGAGACACATTTATGTTTAAATTCAAATAGTGATGTTGTTGTTTTTTACAATGAATATAAAGGGAAGACTTATGATAATTTAAATAATAAGTTTTATAAAGTTGTTGACATCAAAAACGGAAATGAACTTGCACTTATTCCTCTTAATGATGACAAGTATATTTATCAATGTTCTAAAATGGTTTTTGATAAAGATAAAATTATTTTTTTTGATAAAATTTATGAGAAGAATAAAAAAGGGTATATATATTCTGATAAATGTTTAGGTTATTCCAAAAGAGTTTATGACATTAAAAACAATAGTGTTATTGATCAAAAATTTTTATTTTGGGAAAACATTTCAAGATTTAAAGAGATAACGAAGTATGGTGAAGTCAATAAGTGGGACTACATTCAGTTTTTGGATTTTAAAATAACATCAGACGGAAATACACTTATAATTGGTGAGGGTTATGAACCAGCAGGTAGTACTAAAATAAAAAACTTGTATACTTTAGAATTAGATTCGGAATTCAATTTAACTAATTTTCAGGAGATTCTTAAAAATGTAAACAAGTATGGTGAACCAAATTTGTGGGGAGAAACTTTGGATAATTATAATTTATTTGATTTTATGTATTCTCAGAAAATTAAAAATGATGAGTTCATATATTTTTATCAAGATAACGAAAAAGGCAAAAAAAATAAAATATGGACATTAGGAGCGATTGTTTATGCGGATGGAAAATTCAGTAATCAAAAAATAGATTTAAAAACAGAAAACGGAATAATTAATCCCATCAAAGCCAAAAAAGGATATATTATTTTGCAAGAAGTGAATGATAGAGGTGAAAACACAATAAGACTTGAAAAAATTGATTATTAAATTAAAAACGCCAAATTCAAATGAGTTTGGCGTTTTTGTTTTTAACTAACTTCTTTTAAAACTTAATCTTTAATTAATTTTTTACTGATTAATAAATTATCAGAATTGGTAATTTTTACGATGTAAATGCCTTTTGACAAATCTGAAATAGTAATTTCTTTATTGGCAATGCTATTGTTTTCTGTTTTAATTAATTGACCTGTCATGGAATAAATTTCTACTTTTTTAGCATCTAAAGAAAGCATAAATGTGTTAGAAGTTGGGTTGGGATATAATTCCATTTTTGAAAACACTTCAAAACTTTCATTAGATAAAACCGTTGATAATTGGTTGCCAAAAACTCTGTATTCACCAGGTGCTAATGTGATTTGCATGTTAGTAGCGCTTACATTGGTTACCGAATTATCCATTAAATTATACCAGTTTCCGGTATATGGAAAATCGGCAGTAATGTTTTGTGAGCTTGTATATAAATTCGCTAAAATCACTACATTTTTTAGTTGTGTTGGTAATAATGTATTGTCAAAAATATAAATTCTTTGTTTTAAATTATCGGCACTTTCTGGACTAATGGAATAATCGCCATTAAAAACCGTTTCTCCTTTTTTAAGTTTGGTGAATTTTGAATAATCTTCGTAAACCGTATTTCTTGGAGTTGTTGTTAGCCAATTCTCTATCCATTGTGGTTGTTGTTTTGTTGCTAGTTTACAATCACCTGGAGTGGCATCTACTTCACTGTTTACGATACCATTTTCACAAGCATAAATAGAGTCATCCATACCTAATTCTTGAAAATGCCAAATCATTTTCGGACCAGGAATTAAAACACTAATCGCACCTAAAGCAGACATTCTATTTAAAGTATTTGTTTCGTTGTTTAAAACTGGGTTGGTTCCTGTGGCGTTTCCAAAAGTTTTGGCTTCGTACATTAATCGGTCTTTGTCATGACTTTCTGAATAACCCATTAATCGTTTTCCTGTGAAACCTCTACTAGTATGACCTATTCTTGCTATGTTTCCAGTTGCGTTAGAAAAACCCATAGCTAATTCTTTGTATTGTGTGAACATTTCTCCCCACATCATGATTCCTTTTCCTTCTCCAAGACGATAATTTGCCCATTGTTGTTCTTCAAAATCAGAACCTAAATGTTCAAAAATTACATAGTGGTTTGGATCTTGAGCCCAAGAATAATCTGCATATAGTTTTAAAACATCTACACGGTCTGCCTGGTAATTATTCGTACAAGCATCATTTCCAGCCGTACAATTTTGAGTAAATCCTTTGGTTAAATCCCAACGGAAACCATCAATTTTAAATTCGTTAATCCAATGTTTAATAGTTCTGTTTACATATTCACGTGTATAGGTACTGGTATGATTGAAATCTTCCCCAACACTATAACTATGTCGAGCTACAGTGTTAAAATATGGGTTGTCTGTATTTGGTGGTCCCCAACCATCTTGAACACCTGAACTTGTATCGTTCATCCACATACGAAGCATAGGATTTCTCCCGAAAGCGTGATTAAAAGCGATATCAAAAATAACTGCTATTCCATTTTGGTGACATAAATCGATAAGTTCTTTTAGCTTATCACCAGTTCCATAATATTTATCTAAAGCCATATGAAAAGCGGTGTTGTAACCCCAACTTTCATTTCCTTCGTATTCCATTACTGGCATTAATTCGATGGCGTTAATTCCTAAATTTTTGAAATAGTCCATTTTATCAATTAAGTCTTGATAGTTTCTGTCTGCATCAAAATCTCTAACTAAAATCTCATAAACTATTAATTTGTCTTTTTCCGGTTTTGTAAAACTAGTTACTTGCCAATTGTAAGGCGTTTGTCCTGTTTGTAAAACGGTAACTTCTCTTTCTTGTCCAACTGGATATGCTGGCATAGCTGGATATGAAGCTGCTGGAATTCCGCTATCATCAAAAGGGGATAAGACTAGAGTAGAGCATGGGTCGGCTGTTTTTACAATATTTGGTGAATTGGTTGTAGGTGTTTGATCGGCAACCCAATATTGATATGTGTAAATTTGACCTGGAGTTAATCCGGTTAATTCTAACCAAAATTTTGTTCCTGTTGTGTTTTTATTCATCAGATGCATGCTTGTTGGCAACCAATTGTTGAAACTTCCAGCCACATAAATGAAATCTTTTCCAGGCGCTTCTATAACTAATGTTGCTTTTGTGGTATCACCAGAATTATAATTTATTCCTATTTCTAATCCGGCAGGCAAAGCACTTGATGGAATTACTGCTGGTCTTACAATTACATTAAACTTTTTTGATAACGTAACTGCACCTTGTGTCACTTCTAAGGTAAAAACGGTATTTGTTGTAATGCTTGTTGCTGTTGTAGAATAAGTGGAAACATTATTACTTGTATGAATTGTTACTCCGTTTGCTTTCAATACATAATTTGCGTTTCCATTTGTATTGTTTGCAGAAACAAAAACATTTCCTCCAGAAGTTATAATGGTATTAGAATTTATGGCAGGAGTTGCAAGTGTGAAATTAAAAGCACCTACTTCTGCAGTAATATCTTGTGATTTTTTATCACCAGTACCGTCATTGGCTTTTACTAAGAATCCAATTCTTCCAATACCTGTAAATCGGTTATAAAAAGCATTAGGTGTTAAGGTGTAAGTATATGTATCTGGACCAGCATTATAAATAAACTTGTTAGTTTCATTTGAATCGGTCCAAGTTCCATTTGTTGGACAATCTAAAATGTTTAAATCATTTGTATCAAAGGACCAAGCCCATAAATATAAGTTATTTCCCGAGCCCCAAGTGGTTTCATTTACAGAACTTCCATTAATTGTTATGGTGATAGATTGGTTATCTTCAAAAGTAGATGGAACAATAGTATAGGTTAATGTTTGCTGCTGAGCAAAAGAGAAACTACTAAATAATACTATTAATAAAAATATAATTTTTTTCATAATACTTGCTATTAAAAAATTGAGCTATATGTTTTCATATAGCTCAATTTATGATTTTATACTAAAATTAGTCTACAGAGATTACTTTAGTAATGGTATTGATTTTGAATAATCTTATTCCTGTTGGTCCAACATATCTAAAATTACTATCACCATCTAATGCGTTGATTAATTCTGAATCTATGGTGTATCCATCTCCTAAGAATGAAGGGTAGTTTCTATTTGGAGAACCCCAACTGTCACCGCCGTCATTTGCTAACCAAACTCTGAAACTTTCATTGTTTAATAAATTAACAGGTACTTCATAAATTCCATTTGAAACAATAGGTAGTTCTGTTTCTGCGTTTCCTGTCCAAGACCATAAACCTGGAGTTGCAGCTCCTACTAACCAATATGAAGTTGGTTCAATACCACTTGAAACCGTACTTTTTGCTACACCAATAGTTTTATTGTTTTCGTCGATTTTAACTCTATATGTGTCAGGTGTTCCAGTGAATTTGAAATTATGATCACCATCTAAAGCGTCTTCTAAAACACTTACAATTTTATATCCCTCTGTTACGTAGTATGGGTAATTTCTTCCTGAACCCCAGTTTCCATTTTCTGTAAAGAAACGGAATGCATCATTTATTAATCCAACTTTCATTGTTAATACGTTATTATCACAAATTAAGTTTGCAGGTGATGTCCATCCCCAACCAGCTGATGGAATACCATCTCCAACTGCATATTGACCTAAACATCCAAAAGCAGTAACGTTATAAGTGATAACATTAGAGTATAACGGTAATTCGCCAGCTATAGTAGCTTTAATTCTGAAGTCTAAAGGAGTTGAAACAAAAGGAACTGCACCCGCTGTTAATGCAGGAACGTTTAATTGTCCAGCTGTTATTACAATATTTCTATTTGTTGTATTGGCTAAATCTTGCGCATTAGTAAAATCAGATCCGTTTGGAGCTAATTGTATTGTATATGTAACACTTGAAGGTGTTGAATATTGTGCAGGGTCCCAAGTTAAAGAAATAGCAGGGTTGTTTAATGCAGTTTCACTTAAAACTACAGCATCTCCACTTGTTGGTGTAATAATTTGAAACGAAGCAGCAGCTGGTTCAATGTATGTTAAATTACTTTCATCTTCACAAGAGTATAATCCTGTAAATAATGCTAATGTTAAAATTGATTTAAATATATTTTTCATAACTATTAAATTAAAATGATTAATAACCTGTGTTTTGAGTTAAATTTGGATTGGCAGCTAAACTATTTGCAGGAATTGGGAATAATTTGAAATGGTTTGGAATCGCAATTCCGTTACTTCCATTTCCTTTCCAAGCCCAGTTATAGCTTCCGCCAACATATTTTCCGAAACGAATTAAATCTTGTCTTCTGTGTGCTTCCCAATGAAGTTCTCTTGTACGTTCATCTAATAAGAAATCTAAAGTCATAGCTGTTTCGTCAATATTATTTACAGAACTATTATTTGCTCTTTCTCTTAAAGCATTAATATAAAACACACCTTGACCTAAAGTAGCATTACTTGCACCTCTTCTGGCACATTCTGCATACATTAAATATGCATCAGCTAAACGGAATAAAGGAAAATCAGTATCTACAAATGTTTGGTTTGGTCCCGCTACACCTGTAGAAGAAATATTAGAATATTTTCCTAAAATATATCCTTGAGATTGAATGGCAATATCTGCAATTTCAATTGGTCTTGATCCTGAAACGATTGTTTTTCTTTCATCTGAAGAGAAACTAATATCAGCAAATTTTTCAACAAATTGTTTTCTTAAACGCAAAGCGCCTCCCCAACCTCCAACACCAAAGCTAGTACCGTTGTTTTCAAGTGAACCAATTTGTCCATTCACCATAACCGTAGTTGGACCGTAACTTTGTGTTACATTTCCATCCGATTGTAAGGTGAAAATCATTTCTGTAGATAAGTGATTGTCTGCTGTGAAGTTGTGTAAGTAATTGTCTTCTAAAGCATAACCGCCACCAATTACATTTTCACACATGGTAACACAATCGTTATATTTATTTTGACCGATGTAAACCTCAGCATTCAAATAAATTTTTGCTAAAACCATCCAAGCAAAAGCTTTGTCAACTCTTCCATATTCGTTTGTTCTTGCTGGTTTTAAAGTTCCCGCTACAGCTAGCATTTCACTTTCAACAAAATCGAATAATTGTTGTCTACCATATTCTGGTCCAGCCACACCAATTCCATCATTTTCAGTATTGAAAGGCGCTTTTCCATATAAATCCATCAAATTATAATAAGCAAAAGCTCTTAATGCTCTAACTTCTTCTCTATATAATGCAATATCTGCTAATAAAGTTGCGTCATTTACACCTCTCCCGCTTAATTTTTCAGGAGTGGTTTGTTTTAAATATTCGTTGCA
>JAUMDQ010000229.1:0-5024 GCA_032121715.1 Flavobacterium sp. | reverse complement strand
CTGCCGTTCCTGGGTCATTTTCATAACTCCAAATTACTTCATCTGTAGTTAAAGTTTGTAAATACCATAAACAACGTCCAAACTGACTTGTACCTGGATCTAAACCAGAAATATTTGAAGAAACTGGTCCAGATAATCCCGGTAAAGATAAGTTAGCATATACACCACCTAATCCAGCTTTATAAGAACTTGGTGAGCTAAAATAAGCCTCTGATAAAAATACATCATCATCTTCAGGAGTAATATTTAAATCATCCGTACAAGATGTTAATATTGTAAACGAACCGATGATATATAAGATGTTAAATTTTATTCTTTTCATAATTCAATTTTTTAGAATTTAATATTTGCTCCAAACAAAAATTGTCTTTGTCTCGGGTAAATTGTGTTATCAATACCATTAAATACTTCTGGATCTAAACCAGAATATTTAGTAATTACAAATGCATTTTGTATTCCTGCACTTAGTCGAACTGAAGCTTTACCTTCTAACCATTTTGGAAATGTATATCCTAAAGTCACGTTGTCCATTTTTAAGAAGGAAGCATTTTCAATATAATGATCTGAAAAGATTACATTGTTTCCTGAATTTGTGAAGTTGGTTTCAAATGTACTTGAAGGAACATTTCCTAAAACAGCATTGTCTACTAAAAATCCAGTGTAAGCATTTGCAGAATTTACGTTATTGTATAATCTGTTACCAATACTTGCTCTTAAATTAAAAGAGAAATCAATGTTTTTGTAATTCATTGTAGATTGGAAGCCCATTAATAAATCTGGATCCGTGTTTTTATAAATATATTTGTCTTTTTCATTGATGATATTATCACCATTTAAATCAGCAAAAGCACCTTGTATTGGAGTTCCATCTGTGTTGTATAATTGTTTGTACACATAAAATGAATTTGGCGTCCATCCTTCAGAAAACACTTGAATGTTTCCGCCAGTTCCTCCTCCAATTCCACCAGTTGGCGTATTGTTTACCGTTTTTAATTCTTTAATTCTTCTTTCAAATTTTGAAGCATTAAAGTTTACATTCCAAGTGAAGTTTTCTTTTTTGATAATTTCTGCATTAAGATTTAATTCTACACCTTTAATGTCTAAACTACCAATATTTTGAGGTCCGTTGTTAGAAAAATTAGAACCATCAGGGAAAGGTGCATTAAATAATAAATCTTCAGATATTTTGTAATATCCCTCAACAGAACCGGAAATCCTATTGTTAAACAAACCGAAATCTAAACCTGCATTATAAGTTGTAGTTTCTTCCCATTTCAATTTTGGATTGTAGTCTTTTGGCAATCCAATTATGATTGGAGTGGTGCCAAATGTATACTGAGAAGCGTTAGTTTGACTTGTTAAATATTGAGATTGGAAATAGTCATTTCTTCCATTTAAGTCTTGTTGACCAGAAATTCCCCAACCTACGCGAAGTTTTAATTCAGAAATAGTTTTACTGTCTTTAAAAAACTCATTGTTTAATTTCCAAGCGAATGAAGCAGCTGGGAAGTTTCCAAATTGATTTTCTTTTGCAAAAACTGAAGTTCCATCTCTTCTGTAAGTTAAAGTTAACAAATACTTATCGTTATAAGAGAAATTTGTTCTTCCGAAAAATCCAATTAAAACTCTGTCTGTTGATGTGTCAGTATCAGGAATACTGTTCGGATTGTAAGTATTCCCTGTATTATATCTTTCTGATTCAAATTTTTGATAAGAATAACCTCCAGTTGCTTCTAAATCAAGTTTTCCGAAAGTTTTATTATATACTAAATATCCATCTAATAATTTATTTGAAAACTTAGATTCATAAATAGATTTTTCACCATATTTATTATTGATAGAATTTCCACCAGTTCCATCTGCAACGGCTGAATTTTTCGCCACTCTATTTACTCCTTCACCGCTTGATGAATCGTAACCTAAATTAACAACTGCTCTTAATTCTGGTAAAAAATGTAATTTATAATCAATTTGAAAGTTTCCTAAAATACGATTTACTTTACCATTGTTTGAGCTTTGTAATACTTCGGCAATTGGATTTCTACCTCCTTGTAATAAATCACCATTTAAAGCTCCGCCAACAGTGTGCTCATAAAAACCACCCCATTGTGAACCTAAATTATAAACAGGTTTTGTTGGATCAAATCGTAACGCACCACCAATTGGAGTTCTAGCAAAATTATTTTTTTCGTTAGAATAATTTGCGTTTAAAGATAGTTTTAAATGATTTTTAAATAAACTCGGACTTAAATTTAAACCCGCAGAAGTTCTGTTGAATTTATCCGTTAAGATTAAACCTTCTTGATACGTGTTTCCTAAACTTAAACGAGCAGGAATTACATCAAATAAACTTCCAGAAAGATTTATGTTATTATTTACGAAATCTGTTTTCTTAAATAATTCTTCTTGCCAATCTGTGTTATATAAAATTCTTCCTTCAATAACATTTGGCGTTAATGGGTCATCAGAAACTGAAGTTGAAGGATCGTCTACACCTAATTCATTTAATCGGGTAGGTTGATATTGTCTAATCGCATTTACAAATTCATCTGAATTTAAAACATCAATTTTTCTGTAATGTTTTCCACTTCCGTATTGAAAGTTATAATCTACTTTTAAAGTTTTTCCTCCTTTTTTTGTAGTAATAATAATTACACCATTTGAAGCTCTTGATCCATAAATAGCAGTTGCAGAAGCATCTTTTAACACTGAAATTGATTCAATAGTATTTGGATCTAATGTAGCTAAGAAGTTTCTAGAGCCGGCCGGAGTTTCATTTGAAATAGGTAAACCATCAACTACGATTAAAGGATCATTACTTGCATTAATGGAAGCTCCACCTCTAATTCTAATAGCCGAACCACTTGCAGGTCCACCACCCGTATTAATTTGTAAACCGGCAACTCTACCATTTAATAGATTTTCCACCGTTGGTGTAGCACCTTTGTTAAAGTCTTTTGACGAAATTTGCGTTACAGCACCAGTAGCGTCTTTTTTCTTCACTTTACCATATCCTATTACTACAATCTCCTCGATATTTTGTCCTTCTTGTTGTAAAGAAATAGTAATGTCTTGTTGATTGGCATAAACTAGGGTTTGCGTTTTATATCCCAAAAATGAGAAAGATACTGCATCTCCAGATTTTACATTTTTTAAAGAGAATAAACCTTCAGAATCAGTAAATGTCCCAGTTGTTGTCCCAGCGATTGTCACTGAAACTCCTGACATTACTTGATTGTTAGAGGCGTCAGTAACTTTACCGGAAAAAGTATTTTGTGCTAAAACACTTAAGGGTAAAATGAGCATAAAAAACAGTAATTTTTTTAGTATTGTTTTCATACAATTTGTTTAAATTAATAGTCAGTTTAGTTGCTTATATATTCACTTCAAAAGTTAAATTTATGTAAATTTTTCATTAATCAAAGTGAAACGATTTTTAAAACGCAACGAAAACGTTTTCGTGTTGAAAACTTTATTTTTTTCACCTATTTTTTGTGATAAAAATGCAGGATAAATAATTTTTTGATGATAAAAATATAGCTTTGATAATCAAATTTGAATTATGGATTAAGCCATTTCATAAAAAAAATGTAACTTGTTGCCGAAAAATATTTTTTTAAAACAAATTGTGATGAGAAGAAAGGTTACGTTAAAACAAATAGCTAAAGAATTAGATATTTCTATTTCAACAGTTTCAAAATCATTACGGGATAGTCATGAAATTAGCGAAGAAACGCGACTTAAAGTGAAAGCTTTTGCAAAATTGTACAACTATAAACCTAATAATATTGCACTAAGTTTAAAAAACAAAAAAACGAAAACTATTGGAATTATTATTCCAGAAATTGTACATCATTTCTTCGCCACGGTAATTAGCGGAATTGAAAGCGTTGCCAACGAATACGGCTATAATGTAATTGTAACTTTATCTGACGAGTCTTTTGATAAAGAAGTCATCAACTTAGAGATGCTAGCCAGCGGAAGCACAGATGGTTTTATTATGTCACTTTCCAAAGAAACCCAACTAAAAAAAGATTTTCACCATTTAGAAGAAGTCATCAATCAAGGCATGCCTGTAGTGCTTTTCGACAGAATTACCAACGATGTTTTTTGCGATAAAGTCATTATTGATGATCAATCAGCAGCTTATAATGCAACAGAATTTTTCATCACAAATAATTATAAAAATATTGCCTTAATCACTACTGTAGATTACGTAAGTGTGGGAAAACTCCGTACAGAAGGTTATTTGAAAGCTTTAGCAGATTATAATATAAAACCAAACGAAAACTTAATTATAAAAATTGAAGATATTGAGCATTGTCAAGATCAAATCGTTGATTTGATTGCTAATAATGAGATTGATGCTGTTTTTGCGGTTAACGAATTATTTGCCGTAACTGCCATTAAAGCCATCAATAAAATTGGTAAAAACGTGCCAAATGATATCGCAGTAATTGGTTTTACAGACGGAATTATTTCACAATTTTCAACACCAACTATCACAACGGTAAGTCAGAATGGAATTAAAATGGGTCAAAAAGCGGCTAAGATGTTGATTGAAAGACTGGAAAAGAAAGAAGATGATGAACAATACACTACCGAAATCATCGAAACAGAATTGATTTTTAGAGAATCTACGAAAACGTAATAGTTTTTATTAAATAATTGAAAATCAGTTGTTTAAAAATTTATATTCCGCATATTTTACGTATTTTTGAAAAATTATTTTTAGATTATTCAAAATAATTTACTTTAATTTGTGTCAATCAAAGCTTATAATTCACTTCAAAAATTAATTAAAGTTTTGATAAGCATTTAAAAAACGCTTATCGTAGTATTAACAACTAATTACGATAAATGGAAAAGCGTAAGTTAAGTTTCTGGGAAATTTGGAACATGAGTTTCGGTTTCTTAGGAATACAGTTTGGTTTTGCCTTACAAGGAGGCTTTATGTCCAGAATTTTTCAAACTCTTGGAGCTGAAAAGGATGCTATTCCAGCACTATGGATTGCTGCGCCATT
>JAUMDQ010000228.1:0-1748 GCA_032121715.1 Flavobacterium sp. | reverse complement strand
TTTTACTGTCGATTTTACCTATTTTTATTAAAATTTTCAAATCGAAATTCAGTAAAGCATAACTAAAATGAAGAAGAAATCACTTAAAAAACAACGAAAGTTTGGGCTTATCGGTAAAAACATAAGTTATTCTTTTTCGAAAAAATACTTTACCGAAAAATTCTTACACAATCATTTTCACAATTGTGAATATGAAAATTACGACATTCAAAACGTAAAAGAATTAACCAATATTGTTCAAAACACAAAAGGTTTAGTAGGCTTAAATGTGACAATTCCGTATAAAGAAACTATCATTCCTTTTTTGGATAAAGTTTCTAAAAACGCTAAAAAAATTGGAGCTGTAAATTGTATTTCGGTTTCAAAAAGCAAAAAGTTAAAAGGCTACAATACCGATTTTTATGGTTTCAAAAAATCCTTAAAACCGCTTTTAAAAAGTCATCATAAAAAAGCCTTAATTTTAGGAACTGGCGGCGCAAGTAAAGCCGTAGCATATGCCTTGAAAAAACTAAAAATTGAGTTTGATTTTGTTTCTAGAGATCCTTCAGAATATGAAATTAGTTACAAAGAAATTAATGCGGATATTTTTAACGAATATCAAATCATAATTAACACTACGCCACTCGGAACTTATCCTAATGTTTCCGAATTACCAAAATTAGATTATTCCTTATTTACACCAAAACACATCGCTTTCGATTTAGTGTATAATCCTGAAGAAACGGCTTTTTTAAAGAAAGCTAGAAAAGCAGGAGCTGTGACTAAAAACGGACACGAAATGCTGCTTTTTCAAGCTGAAAAAGCGTGGTTAATCTGGAATAAGTAACATTTAATCATATATTAGGAGAATTTCTTTGAATTTTCCGCCCCTTTTGGTATCTTCGAACCCTAAACTTAAGCATTATAACATGTTAGAAGAATTGAATGATAACCTGCATCACGCAGATGGACAAGAGCAAACAGCTTCAATGGAAGACAATGCAACTGTATCAGTTGAAAATGAAATTGAGACTCAGGAACCTGAAGTGACTGAAAATGAAACTGTTTCACGAGATATTGACGTAAACACACCTGTTTCTGCACAAGATGAAATAGACAATCATTTAGCAGAATCAAGTGAAGATGGTTCTATTCATGCCGATTTAGAAATTGCGGCAAAAGATTACGACAGTCTTTCTTTAGAAGAATTAGTAGATGAATTGGCTACACTTGTAGGTCATGAAAAAGCACTATTCTACAAAAATCAAATTGAAGATGTAAAAAAAGCATTCTTAAACCATTATCATCACATGATTGAGGAAAAACGTACTGCTTTTTATGCTGAAAATGAGACTACAACTGAATTTGAATACCACTCGCCTTTAAAAGTAAAATTTGATCATTTATTAGATGCTTATCGTACTAAAAAATCGAACAATTTTAAAAATATAGAGAATCAGTTAAAAAATAATTTGACTGAAAGAACACAACTTATAGAAGAATTAAAAGCCTTAATTGCTAGCACTGATTCTAACATTTCAGACATGTTCAAAAAATTCAACGAAATTAGAGAACGTTGGAAAAATACTGGAGCAATCCCAAAAGACAAATACAATTTAGTGTGGAATAATTTCCATTTTCATGTAGATAGATTTTACGAAATTGTACATTTAGATAGAGAAATTAGAGATGCCGATTTTAAAAATAATTTAGAACAAAAGTTAGAAATTATTGCGAAAGCGAAACTTTTAGTAGAGCAACCAGATGTA
>JAUMDQ010000227.1:0-5323 GCA_032121715.1 Flavobacterium sp. | reverse complement strand
CACCATGATGAATAAATTGTTCGTTAGCTTCCATAGCAATTTCCTCTAACGTTTCTAAACAATCAGCTACAAAAGCAGGAGTTACAACCGCTAATTTCTTAATTCCTTTTTCTGGCATTTTGTTAATTTCCACATCCGTGTAAGGTGTTAACCATTTGTCACCTGCTAAACGAGATTGGAAAGTTTGGCTGTATTTTCCTTCTGGTATGCCTAATAATTTCACTACTTGTTTTGTAGTTTCATAACATTGGTGACGGTAGCAAAATTCGTGTGCTGGTGAGGGTGTATTACAACATGAACCATCAATTGTACAATGTGATTTGGTTACATCTGTTTTTCTAATATGACGTTTTGGGATTCCGTGGTACGAAAACAATAAATGATCGTATTCAAAACCTGCCAAATGTTTTTTTATGGAATTTGCTAAGGCTTCAATATAACCCGGTTTGTTATAAAAAGCAGGAACATTGGTAAATTTCATATTTGGGAAATGCTTCGCGCGAAGTTCTTCTGCTAATACCAAGATTGTTGTAGTGGAAGCCATCGCGTGTTGGGGATACAAAGGAAAAAGCATGACATCAGTTACGCCTTTGTCGT
This sequence comes from Flavobacterium sp., assembly GCA_032121715.1. GTDB lineage: Bacteria > Bacteroidota > Bacteroidia > Flavobacteriales > Flavobacteriaceae > Flavobacterium. Next base: position 4,726 of record JAUMDQ010000227.1, on the reverse strand, counting down.
GTAATTCTTGTAAACCTTTTAAAATAGTCATTGTACCATAACGCATTGATAAAGCTACAGGAATATCAACTAAACCTTTTACTTTTTCGTGCATCCTTTTCGATAATACAATTAAAGGAGAACCTTCACTTGTCCATATTCTAGCATAAGCTTCAGCTGATTTTTTCGGTCTGGTTTGTAAAATAATTCCTCTTACTAATAATGCACGTAATAAAAACGGAACGTCAATTACGTATTTGTCCATTAAAAATTCATCTAAATATGGTTTAACGTCTTTAGCTGTTGGGCTTTCTGGCGATCCTAAATTAACTAGTAATACTCCTTTCATTTTTTCAAAAAATTTTCTTCAAAAATACTAAATATTTATTAGTATTCAATTGTTTGCTTTTCATCTATTAATTTTGCGTTTTATCGGTTTTTTTTAAGAAAATAACAAATAAACTGTTAAAAGTTAAAATAAAATAAAATAAAATTGCTTATTTGTGATTAAATATTTAATTTGGTTTTTTTAAGATTAATTTTACAACCCCCCGACTATGGAAAAAAAATACTTCGTTATTTTATTTTTTGCATTTTTATGTGCTCAAGCACAAAATGTAGGAGTTAATACCACCAATCCACAACAAGCTTTACATTTGGGTTCGAATACAGGGACCATTAGAGTGGATGGCCTAAATTCAATAAACAATAATTTTAATGGAGGTATTGCGGGTCAAACTTATCCCGTTTATGTTGACAGTAATGGTGATTTAACTCTTAAAGTCTCAGCATTTCAAAACAGTGATGGTTCAGACGCTTACACCACAGCTGGAGTAAACGGAACAGTTGCTATAACAGCTCTTCAGACAAATGATGGTTATGAAGCCGTTGAAATTACTTCATATACTTTTACAGTTGCTCGTAACACCACTCTTGAAATTAAATATTCTTTAAGTGTAGAAGTGTTTCAGGATAATCTTCTAACAATAATTAAAGATCCTTATGCTAGAAATATTACGAATTTTTTCACATTAGATACGCCAGTTCTCGCTCCTACAACTAGAAGGTATGCACCAAGTTCAAAGTGTTATTTTAACAGAAATGATGCAGGTACGGATCCTTTAGCTCTACCAGATGCGGCTACAGGTTATATTTATAATAGCGGAACTACATATGTTGCGTTATCTACTGGAACTCATACGCTTCGTTTTTATGGGACAGTATGTTCAGGAACAAATAACCAAAATACCTTTGTGAGATTTGCTGGCGGACCAGATTCAATTTTCTTACGATTATATTAATTTTAAGATGCTAATTCCAAATTATATGAAAAAAGTAATATTAGTTATAGTCGTTTTGTATGGTAATTTTTTGTTTTCACAAGTTGGAATTGGAACTACCACTCCTCAAAAAGATTTACACATTGCTGGAACAACTTCAACAATCCGTGTACAAAGTTTGAATTCCACAAACAAACCCTTATTAAATGTTTCCCCAAAATTGGCGCCAGTTTACGTTACGCCTAATGGAGATTTAACGTTAAATCCGCCAAATTATAACGCAGGTGAAGGAATTGGTGTAAATGAACCTTTAAATTTTTTAATAAGCGTTCCCAATTTTGTTCCCAATGGAACTTATGGTGATGGAACAGTAGTTGCGAATGATGCGACTATAACAAGCGCTATAAATCAAATTGTATCTGTACCTTTTTCAAGTCCACAAGACGCATTAATTGAAGTTCGTTATGCGATGACAATTGACTTATCTGATCAAATTTTACCTGCTCCATCTGCTTCAACTTTTAGCGATATTTCTGCTAGAACTGTTCGGTGTTATTTTTATATAGATTTAAATAGTGATGGATTAGATGCTACTGAACTTTCAAAAAAATACGGTTTACACGGAGAAGCCTATACGTCTTATACACAGGGTTCAGTAGGATATGCTTTTATTCACGGTGTTGGATATGGTAATATTCCTTCAGGTAATCATTCATTAGTTTTTTATGGAGAAACGGCTGATGGTAATAACAGACTTACATATGTAGGTTTTGGCGGTTCTTCAGATTATTTAAAAATTCGTATTTACAATTAAAAATTCTAGATTATGAAAAAATCATTCCTTATTATATTCGTTTTGTCTTCATTCTTTTCTTTGGCTCAAGTAGGTGTTAATACTACTAACCCACAAGAAGAAGTTCATATTTCTGGCGCTACTTCAACTATTCGTGTTGAAGGCCTAAATGCCGTAAATAATCCTTTAAATTTAGGGGTTAATGAAAACACACGTGTTTATGCTAATTCAAATGGTGATTTGGTTTTAAGTCCAGCCCCAACAAATATTGAAGTGCTTTTTAATCCAGCAAATTATCTTGCAGATCCATTAGATACTGGTGGTGCCGATTCTAATCAAGTCAATCAAACCGGTGTAGGATCTGGATATTCAGAAGCTGGATGGCCAAGACAAACTGGCGCTGGATTATCTACATTTACTTTAACCAGACCAGCGATTGTTGAAATAAACTATGGAATATCATATGAAATATATAAATCTGGAATTCCAATTGATGATTATCATGCGAGAACCGCACAGTTTTATACTTATCTTAGACAAACGGGACCTGCAGGAGCAATTGTAGTTAATGACTATGATGGAGTTCCTATTAATTTTGCTGGAAATCCTGGTGCTATGGGTTATAGTGGTAATTTTTACACTAACGGTAGTAGTTTAGGCGCTGGTGGCGGAGAAGGATTTAATAAAAAATTCTACGCAACGGGTCATGATTATATTAAACTTGGACCTGGAACTTATTGTCCAATGTTTGCTGGAATTTTATTCGTAGCAGATACTGGTGGAACTGGTGCGGTTAAAATGCAAATGGGTGGCGGTGATGACGAAGTGATTATTGTAGCCCACTATTATAATTAAGATAAAAATAGAGAAATAAAAAAAGAGCCAATTGGCTCTTTTTTTATTTCTCTAATAAATATTTCTTAGGTGTTGTACCGTATTTTTTCTTAAATGCTGCTATAAAATGACTTGATGTGCTATAACCGATTTTTAAACCCACTTCATTCACATTGTATGAACCAGATTCTAAAAGTTTTCGAGCAAACTCCATTTTATAATCAAATAGAAAATTGAAAACGGTATCGCCATAAATTTCTTTAAATCCAGCTTTTAGCTTTTTCATCGAAATATTCACTTCGTCGGCTAATTCCTGTAAGCCAGGTGGTTCAGCCATATTTTTGATAATAATTTCTTTGGCTTTTTTAATTTTTAATACATTTTCTTCGTCAGATAAAAATGGACAATGTTCTGCGTTTGGATCTTCATTCGTATTAAAAAACAAACTCAATAATTCGTAACTTTTTCCTTTTAGATATAAGGTTTTAATAGACGAATTCTGATTGTAATGAAAAATTTGATTCAACACAATCGCCATAGAAGGACTGATACTTTCTTCTGCATAATATTTCTTTTCCAAATTATCTTTACTCAAAAAAGGAATGGTTTCAGCATCATTCGAAAATAAAGTATGGAATTTTTTAATCGATATTAAGATAGAAATGATCCAGCTTTTAGGCTCAATTTCTAAGTGAAGTGGCAATTCTTTTTGTGGATTGTACAACAAAAGTGCCTTTTCTTCATTTAAATCTAACGTATAGGTATTGTTGTTAAAAATAAATTTTGCTTTCCCTTTTACGTTAAAATGGAACTGAATTAAGCCTGTACCTACCTGTTTTTCAAGGGTTTCCTGATTTTCAGAATCGTTTTGAAATCGTAATAATGTAAAATCATCGTCAATTTTAATTTCTTCAAATGAACTCATAGCGTTATTTTTATTTTTTAAATTTGTCCTAGAATCGTAAAACTTAGCTTTTCTTATTTATAATTATTCTAAACAAAGCACTTCTGTAGGGTTGAATTTGTTACAAAGTTACTAGTTTATAGCAAAATAAGTACAATTTATTCAAAAAAAACTATTTACGATATAAAAAGTACTTTCAGCGTTGTTTTTATAAATTTGGAAACAATAATTTTGTGCATCTTTAAGAGATAAAGCAATTTATGGACAATCATTCACCAGTAAAACAAAATACTTTCTACGCTATCGGTTTGAGCTACAAAAAAGCTGATGCCGAAATTAGAGGTAAATTTAGTTTAGACGAAAATGCCAAAACCAATTTATTGGAACAAGCCAAAAAGAATGATGTGGAGAGTTTATTAGTTACTTCAACTTGTAACAGAACCGAAATTTATGGTTTTGCACAACATCCTTTTCAATTGATACAATTACTTTGCGAAAATAGTCAAGGTTCAATTGAAGAATTTCAAAAATACGCTTACGTTTACAAACAAAAAGAAGCATTAAATCATATGTTCCGTGTTGGAACGGGTTTAGATAGTCAGATTTTAGGTGATTTTGAAATCATTGCTCAGTTGAAAAATGCGTTTGTAGAAAGTAAAAAACTAAATTTAGTCAATGCGTATTTAGAACGTTTGGTAAATTCAGTAATTCAAGCGAGTAAAAAAGTAAAAAACGAAACCGAAATTTCTAGCGGAGCAACATCTGTTTCTTTCGCAGCGGTTCAATATATTTTTAAGAATGTAGAAGACATTTCTAACAAAGACATTTTGCTTTTCGGAACAGGAAAAATTGGAAGAAATACGTGTGAAAATCTAGTCAAACATTCTAAACACGATCAAATTACGTTAATCAACAGAACAAAAGATAAGGCGGAGA
>JAUMDQ010000226.1:0-8798 GCA_032121715.1 Flavobacterium sp. | reverse complement strand
CTTGCGTAAGCCAAAAGAAATAAATGCCTTTTTGAATGAGTATGTAATTGGACAAGAACAAACCAAAAAAGTACTAAGTGTAGCGGTTTATAATCACTACAAACGTTTAGCACAACAAGTTACAAACGACGATGTTGAAATTGAAAAAAGTAACATTTTAGTTGTTGGTCAAACCGGAACTGGAAAAACATTAGTAGCAAAAACGATTGCAAAAATGTTAAATGTGCCTTTGGCTATTGTTGACGCTACCATTTTAACAGAAGCAGGTTATGTTGGAGAAGATGTGGAAAGTATTTTAACACGTTTACTTCAAGCGGCCGATTATGATGTCGCTAAAGCCGAAAGAGGAATCGTTTTTATTGACGAGATTGATAAAATTGCTCGTAAGAGTGATAATCCATCTATTACAAGAGATGTTTCTGGAGAAGGCGTGCAACAAGCTTTATTAAAGTTGTTAGAAGGTTCGGTTGTGAATGTGCCGCCAAAAGGTGGAAGAAAACATCCAGATCAGAAATTTGTTGAGGTAAATACTCAAAATATTTTATTTATTGCTGGTGGTGCTTTTGATGGTATTGAACGTATCATTTCAAAAAGATTAAACCGTCAAGCAATGGGATTTAGTGCGTCTAAAGATTTAGATAAAGTAGACGAAACTAATTTGTTGCAATACATAATTCCACGTGATGTAAAAGAGTTTGGTTTAATTCCAGAAATTATTGGTCGTATGCCAGTTTTATCACACATGGATCCGTTAGATGCTAAAACATTACGCGCGATTTTAACAGAGCCTAAAAATGCTTTAATTAAACAATATCAGAAATTATTTGAAATGGATGATGTAGCGTTTACTATTGAAGATGCCGCTTTAGATTTTATCGTAGAGAAAGCTTTAGAATATAAACTAGGAGCTCGTGGTTTACGTTCGTTATGTGAAGCTATCTTAACTGACGCAATGTTCGAATTACCAAGTTCAGACGAGAAAGACTTAAATGTAACTCGTGAATTTGCAGAACAAACTTTAAACAAGAATTTACTTCAGAAGTTGCAAGTCGCTTCGTAAAGTAAAATCACTTATATTAAAAAAGGCAATCAAGTGATTTGATTGCCTTTTTTCTTTTTTTATAGTTGTTGTTTGTGTTTTATGCAGCTTTTTTTTCAGTTACAACTGGTTTTGCATTTACATATCTTGCTTTACAACTCCAGCCTCTACTAGAACAAGATGTTAATATGAAACCAACTACTAATACTGCGATACTTTTTTTAATTGACATGCTGTGTTATGTGTTTTATTATTTGTTTATTTTAAATTCTGTTCTTCTGTTTAATTGGTCTTCTTCTGGTGTACAAGTTGTACATTTAACTTTCAATTCCATTTCACCCATTCCCATGTATTTCAATCGGTCTTTGTTGATTCCTTTTGAAACTAAATAATCAAATGTTGCTTTTGCTCTTTTTTCAGATAAGACTTTGTTGTATTCATCTGAACCTTTTGCATCCGTATGAGCGAAAATTGAAATAGACATTTCTTTGTTTTCATTCAATACATTTATGATTTTATTTAAAGAAAGCGTAGATTCTTGTTTAACTGTAGCTTTATTAAAATCGAAATAAATGTTTTCAATCATAATTTCTGTTTCCGTAACAATTGGTTTAGCTTGTTTTAATTCAATTGCAGTATCGTTATAAAAATCTCCCGAAGTTAACTGTTTTGTCATTGGTTCATAACCTTCTTTCTCAACTGTTACATTGTAAATTGTCAATGGATTATAAATGATTGAAATATTTCCTTTGTCATCTGTTTTTCCGTCAGCTAATATTTTTCCAAATTCGTTTTTAACTACAATTTTAGTATTAGGTAATGCAATTCCGGTTGTTTTTTCTTTAATAGTTAGCTTAGAAACTGTATTTGGAGCCATTCTTAAAGTATATCTAAAAATATCATAGTTTCCATCAGTTGCTGTTTTATCTGAAGAAACATAACCTTTAGTGTCATTTACCATTACAAAAGCTAAATCATCTTTTCTTGAATTTAACGTACCACCTAAATTAAATGCTGTGTGATAACCATCTTGAGTAATAGAAGATCTGAAAACATCGAATCCTCCCATATTTGTATGACCTTTAGAAGAAAAGAACAAATAGTTGTTGTCATTTGATACAAATGGAAATTTTTCATCTTCCTTTGTGTTGATTTTAGAACCTAAGTTCATAGGAGCGCCTAACGTTCCGTTTTCTAAAATAGACACTTCGTATAAATCAAAACCGCCAGCACCACCAGGAATATTTGAAGAGAAATATAATTTTTTACCATCGTTAGAAACAAAAGGAGTTTCAACTGAATATTGATCGTCCATTAATTTTAATTCCGTGATGTTTGTCCAGTATTTGTCAGATTTGATGTCTAAGTCGGCTGTATATAATTTGTAAACATTCGGGTTTTCTTTAGTTGATTGAGTAAAGAAAACTTTATTTTCATCAGGTGTAAAAGTAATTGTGCCTTCGTTGTCTTTTGAATCGATTGCAGAAGCAAATAAAAGAGGAAAAGTTAAGTTTCCAGTACTATCCACATTTACACAGTATAAATTGTTATTTGGTGTTTTAGTGTCTTCATTCATTGTAGTCTCATAATGTCTTCTTTTTTTGTTAGACAAAATGATGAATTTGTTTTTGAAAAAAGACGTTCCAATCTCTGATAACTCCGAATTAACACTAACTTCACTTAACACAAATCGTAAGCCTTTAGCGTTTTTATTAATAATGTCATTTATGGAATCTAATCTTGCATTTCTAACTGGTTCTTGGGCAGTTGCTGAATTAAATAGTAAAGAAATTAATGCAAATAATAAAAATTTTGTTTTCATGGTAAATTTTAAGTTATATTTTCAGGGCGTGCAAAAATATACATTTTTGTTAGATAATTACTTTATTTTCTGAATTTTATGCAAAGATGTAGTCTTGGAAACGGCTAAAAAATTAAAATCGACAATAAACCGCTTTATTCGATAAAATGCACGAATGTCAATTTTACGTTAAGAAATATGGCTTTTATTTAAGATTGAAGTAGTTCTTCTAAGTAATTTCTTGAGTTAGATAGCCTTGGAATTTTGTGTTGACCTCCCAGTTTGTCATTTTTTTTCAGCCAATTGTAAAACAAATTTTCTTTCGCCACATGCAAAACTAATTTGTTTAAAGTCATATTATTAAATCTTTTGGCTTCGTAATCTGAATTGACTTGTTGCAGATTTTTATCTAATAATTCCGTGAAATTATCAATGTTGTCTGGGTGTTTTTTAAATTCGATTATCCACTCGTGAGCCCCTTTTTCTTTGCCTTCCATGAAGATTGGTGCCACGGTATAATCCAATATTTCGCAGTTTAAAGTCGCACAAGTTTTTGCTAAAGCCGAATCGGTATTTTCTACCATTAATTCTTCTCCAAAAACATTAATGTGATGTTTAGTTCTTCCCGTAACTTTAATTCTGAAAGGATTTAACGACGTAAAACGAATCGTATCGCCAATTAAATAACGCCATAAACCAGAATTAGTCGTAATGACCAAAGCATAATTTTTGTTTAATTCTACGTTGCTTAACGCAATCACTTTTTGATCTTCTTTTCCGAAAGTATCCATAGGAATGAATTCGTAAAAAATACCATAATCTAACATTAACAATAACTCGTTAGAATTATTTTGGTCTTGCAAAGCAAAAAATCCTTCAGAGGCATTATAAATTTCGTAATATTTGAAATTCTCTTTTGGAAATAATTTTTTATACTGTTCTTTATAAGGATCAAAACTAACACCTCCATGAAAATAGACTTCCAAATTAGGCCAAATTTCTAAAATATTAGTTTTATTATTTTCTTCTAACGTTTTGTTTAGTAAAACCATCATCCAACTTGGAACTCCAGCTAAACTCGTTACGTTTTCTAAACTACTTTCTTTAATTATTGCTGGTAATTTTGTTTCCCAATCGCTCATTAAAGATGTTTTATTACTTGGTGTGGAACTAAATTCTGCCCACATTGGCATATTGTCAATTAAAATCGCAGACAAATCTCCAAAAACAGTATTGTTGTTTTCGTATAATTCTTTACTTCCGCCTAAGCGTAAACTTTTACCGGTAAACAATTGCGAGTTTTCGTTGTTATTCAGATACATACACAGTAAATCTTTACTGGCTTTGTAATGATTGTTTTCTAAAGCTTCCGAACTGACTGGTATAAATTTGCTTTTCGCATTGGTAGTTCCACTTGATTTCGCGAAATATTTGATGTTCGAATTCCAAAATATATTTTGTGCACCTTGACGGGTTTGTTCAATATAAGGCTCCAATTCTTCGTAAGTGGAAACTGGAATTCTTTCGTTAAAAGTATCGTAATTTTTAATACTATTGTAGTCGTATTTTTTTCCTAAAACCGTATTTTCAGCTGATCTTAATAGTCCAAATAATAGTTCTTCTTGAACTTCCATAGGATATTTAATAAACAATTCAATTTGATGAATACGTTTTTTTAAAATCCATGAGGCAATCGAATTTATTATGGTTATTGGCATTTGAGTATCGGTATTTTTATAACTTTACCAAAAATAATAATTTTTATATCAATTACAATTTTTATGACAACTTTTGAAGGAACCTTAACAAAAATGGAAACCGAAATGGGTGCTCCAATTCAGTATTATTTAATATTTGATTCCAATTTTATTAATGTTAATCAGCTAATTAATAAAGATATAGAAATTACACACAAAGGATACCAGTGTTTAAATTGTAAGAAAGCTAAGAAAATTTGGCGACAAGGTTTTTGTTACGATTGTTTTTCTACGATTCCGGCTGCTGCAGATTGGATTATGAAACCCGAACTAAGCACCGCACATTTAGATATTGAAGATAGAGATTTAGCCTACGAAAAACGTGTGCAATTACAACCTCATACTGTTTATTTAGCATTGTCAAGTGAAGTAAAAGTTGGTGTAACTAGAAATACACAAGTGCCAACCCGTTGGATTGATCAAGGCGCCGTACAAGCGTTACCGATTATAGAAACACCAAATAGATATTTAGCTGGTGTTGCCGAAGTGGCCTTAAAAAATCATTTTGCTGATAAAACCAATTGGCAAAAAATGTTAAAAAATGAAGTGCCGGTTGTGAACTTGTCTGAAGAAAAAAGTAATTTAAAACAATGGTTACCTGAAGAAATTTTACCTTATTTTATTGAAGAAGATACTTTGTACGATTTTGATTTTCCAGTAAATAAGTATCCGTTAAAAGTAACGAGTTTAAATTTAGAAAAAACACCTAATTTTTCAGGGAAAGTGGTTGGAATTAAAGGCCAATATTTAATTTTCGAAGACGGAACCGTTTTTAACGTAAGAACCTATGAAGGTTATGTAGTGAGTTTGAAGTTTTAGAAAATAAAAATGCCACGAATTATTGAATTCTTAATTTTCGATAATTCGTGGCACATAAAAGTATTCTTTAAAAAGTGTATTCTAAACCGACTCCAAGAATTTGTTTCCATTGCACTCTTGGTCCTTCCGTAATTTGAACGCCTTCAACTTCTCTTTTGTTTTTGATGTCGTTATCGTATAATAAGTGCGTTCCTATATTGGCTCTTACATATTTGTTTACAACCATTTCTAATCTAAGTTGCCAATCTACATCAATATTTCCAAAATCTTTTAAATAATCAGTATATAATGTTGCTCTAGTATCTAAATTGATATTAGTCATGATTTTAGTTTTGTACTGACTGTTGATTAAAGCTCCTAATTCTGTTCTGTGACGTTTTCCGTTTTTTATAATTATAGTTCCTGTCTCATCATAAATAGCTTTGTCAACTCCAAAAGCACCACTATTAGATAATCTTCGGTCTAAAACTAATGTCGTTTTTTGTGTTAAAGGCGATAAATAGATGTTAAAACCTAAATCTTTTCTAGAATATTCTGCTCCAATTCCTAAGAAAACATAAGCAGGCGCAAAAGGTTTTGAAATCGCCTGATCTACATTTGGATAGCTATAACCATTAGCAAATTGCGTTAAAAAACTAAATTTTCCACCGTAATACCAATTGCAAATCGTGTCTTTTCGATAGCCTAAAGTGGAGTTTAAATTAATTTGATCATCTGTTTTTCTAACGTCTTGAGCTTCTTGTTTATTAATTCCATATCGAATAATTAACTCATTGTCCCATTTTTTATTATCATTTAAGTAATTTCTAATAAATTGCCCTTTAGCCAATCCAGAAATAGAATTGTTTCCACCGGCAGACCAGTTTACGAAAGTGATTTGTGTAAAATCAATACCTACTTTATTTATTTTTTTCCAGTGAGAAATGGTGTCTGGTTTTTCAGTTCTAACGGTTTGAGAAAAAGAGGCCGTTGAAAAAACTAATAGGGTGAAAAATAAAATTCTTTTAATCATGATTGATATCAATAAATAATTGGGTTAAACTTAAAGTGTCTAAATGAGTTAATTCAAATAGTTGATTTACGGTTCCGTGCTCAATAAACTCATCAGCTACACCGCGATTTATAATTTCGTTTTTAAACTTATTTTGTGTGGCAAAAGTATTAATTATACTTCCTAATCCGCCATTTATTGTTCCTTCTTCAACGGTTATAATTGTAGAATGGTTGGCAAAAATACTCGCTAATTTTTCAAAATCCAAAGGTTTAATCCAACCGACATGAAAATGAGAATAATTTTCTGATCTCCCTGTATTTGCAATTGCTTTTGAAACTTTATTTCCAATAGTTCCAGTAGATAAAACTGCAATTTTATTTCCTTCTTGTAAAGTTTGAATTTTTCCGATTTCAATTTTTGAAAAAGGTTGTTTCCAATCTATAATTTCGCCTTTTCCTCTTGGATATCGAATCGCAATGGGATGATTTAATCCTAACGAAGAAGTATATAAAATATTGCGTAAATCAATTTCGTTCAAAGGCGCATAAATCAGCATATTCGGAATACAATTCATATATGCAATGTCAAATAATCCGTGATGCGTGGCGCCATCTTCGCCTACAAAACCCGCTCGGTCTAAACAAAAAATCACAGGTAAATTTTGTATCGCCACATCATGAATGACTTGGTCATATGCACGTTGTAAAAAAGTAGAATAAATGTTGCAAAAAACAGTTAAGCCTTGTGTAGCCATTCCTGCAGCTAGGGTTACGGCATGTTGCTCGGCAATTCCTACATCAAAAGCGCGTTCTGGAAAAGCTGCCATCATGTATTTTAACGAACTTCCTGAAGGCATGGCTGGAGTAATTCCAACAATTTTTTTGTTTTCTGTAGCCAATTCTACCAAAGTATGTCCGAAAACATCTTGAAATTTTGGAGCTAAGTTTTCGTTTTCAGGTTTTAGAATTTTTCCGGTTAATTTATCAAATTTACCAGGTGCGTGAAATTGCAACTGATTTTCTTCAGCATACGATAAGCCTTTGCCTTTAGTAGTGATGATATGTAAAAATTTAGGACCTTTTATGTTGCTTAAACGTTGTAATTCGGAAAGTAGTTTTGGTAAATCGTGCCCATCAATTGGACCAGAATAATCAAAATTCAACGATTTTATAATGTTGTTTTCTTTCGGATTTTTGCCTTCTTTTACAGCAGTTAAATAGTCTTTCAAAGCGCCAACACTTGGGTCTATTCCCATGGCATTGTCGTTTAAAATGACTAATAAATTAGCATCGGTAACTCCAGCATGATTTAACCCTTCAAAAGCCATTCCGCTCGCAATGGAAGCGTCGCCAATGACGGCAATATGTTGTTTTTCTAAATCGCCATTAATTTTCGAAGCAATGGCCATTCCTAAAGCTGCCGAAATAGAAGTAGAGGAATGTCCCACACCAAAAGTATCATACACACTTTCAGAACGTTTTGGGAAACCTGAAATCCCGTCAATTTCTCTGTATTTATGAAAAATCTCTTTTCTTTCGGTTAGAATTTTATGCCCGTAAGCTTGATGTCCCACATCCCAAACCAATAAATCATTTGGTGTATCGAAAACATAATGCAAAGCAACTGTTAATTCTATCACACCCAAACTTGCGCCTAAATGTCCTTCTTTTTGAGAAACGATATCGATGATAAATTCTCTAAGTTCATTGGCAACCTGTGGTAACTGATTTTCAGAAAGTTTTCTTAAATCGGTTGGTGTCGTAATATGTGAAAGTAAATTTTCCATTTGTGCAGCAAAAATACAAATTCAGAGTGAATAGTAATTATGGATTAGTTAAAAGTTTTGTTTTCAATTATTCTATGGCGAACTAAATTAAAAACATTATTGTATTTTTGTTTGAAAGGAGTAATTGCGTTAGCGATTGTAGTGAAAATCCCCAAACTTTTTTTGTTTGGGATTGTAATGTAAAGCGCGACCCTTGCGGTAACGCCCAAAAAAAATAAAATTTGGAAAATATTTTTACCGACGAATATTTTATGAAAAAAGCGCTTCAGGAAGCTGAAAAAGCCTTTGAAAAAGACGAAATCCCTGTAGGAGCCATAATTGTTGTTAACAACACGGTTATTGCCAGAACGCATAATTTAACCGAGTTATTACACGATGTTACTGCTCATGCCGAAATGCAAGCGATAACTAGCGCGGCTAATTTTTTAGGTGGAAAATATTTAAAAGGTTGTACGTTGTATGTGACTTTAGAACCTTGTCAAATGTGTGCGGGAGCGTTATATTGGAGTCAGATTTCTAAAATTGTATTTGGTGCTTCGGATGAAAAACGAGGTTATATGACCATGGAAACACAAATTCACCCCAAAACTGAAGTAGTTTCA
>JAUMDQ010000225.1:0-3838 GCA_032121715.1 Flavobacterium sp. | reverse complement strand
AAAAAAGTAGCAGGTTATGAAAACGCGATGCGAAGTATTTTACCAGAAACGGTTGTAAAAAAAATCAATTCGATTATATAAAAAAGAAAACCCTAAATCTCATTTTGTGATTTAGGGTTTTTTATTAGGTATTGATATTCTTAAATATTATCAAAATCAACTTTAATTTCAGAAGTTGTTGGTATAGCCTGACAAGCTAAAACCAAACCTTCCGCTACTTCGTTGTCTGTTAAAATTTGGTTTTTATTCATTACTGCACTTCCTTCTGTAACGCGACAAATACAACTGCTGCAAATTCCACCTTGACAAGAATATGGTACATCTAAACCTTGTTTTAAAGCCGCTTCTAAAATGGTTTGTTTTTGACTCATTTCAAAAGTCACTTCGTCAGAATCTACTAAGATTGAAATATTAGTATGCCCATTTTGTCCTGCCGTAGCTTTGTTTTCTGTTGCTGGAGTAGTTCCAAATAATTCAAATTTAACGTCTTTTTCAGCTACATTATTTTCTTTTAAAGTCGCCGAAACTACTTTAATCATTTCTTCTGGTCCACATAAATAAAACTTAGAAAACGTTTTATCTGCATGTTTATTTTTAAGCACAGCGTTTACTACAGATTTGTCAATTCTTCCAAACAATTCACCAGCCACATTAGCTTGGCTGTATACGAAATGTACAAAAAAGCGACCTAAATTTTTTAATTGAAGATCGTGTAATTCGTCGTGAAAAATAGTTTCTGCTACGTCTTTATTTCCGTAAACCAAAACAAATGTACTGTTAGGTTCTTCTTCTAAAACACTTTTTGCAATGGATAAAACTGGTGTAATTCCACTTCCTGCAACAAAAGCCGCATAACTTTTTTGATGCTCATGTTTGGCTTCAAAAGTAAATTTTCCTTCTGGAACACTTACTTCTAATAAATCACCAACTGCTAAATTGTTGTTCGCAAATTTTGAAAACGTTCCGCTTTTAACTTCTTTAACGGCAATTCTCATCTCGCCGCTTTTCGGAGAAGAACAAATAGAATAGGCTCTACGAATTTCTTTTCCGTCTAAAGTCAGTTTTAAGGTAACATATTGTCCTGCAATAAATTGATAAACTGCTTTTAGTTCTTCAGGAATATTAAAAACAATAGAAACGGCACTTTTAGTTTCTCTTTTGATTTCTTTTATGGCTAATTTATAAAAATCCATATTGTATATTTTAAGTTGTAAATAAGGCTCTTAATTCGGTTGCATCACTAGGTTTCATTTTTCCAGCTAATACTAAACTTAATTGTTTTCTTCTTAATGCGGCATCAAAACGTTGAATTTCTAATTCGGTTTGTGGTTCAATTGGTGGAACTGGTACTGGGCTTCCCATTTCATCAACAGCCACAAAAGTATAAATCGCTTCGTTTGCTTTATTTTTTATACCAGATTCTCTGTCTTCTGTCCAAACATCAATAAAAATTTCCATTGATGTAGAAAAAGTTCTAGAAACTTTTGCTTCCACGGTTACCACACTTCCTAACGGAATCGCTTTGTTAAACGCCACGTGATTTACAGATGCCGTTACACAAATTCTACGAGAATGACGACGCGCTGTAATACTTGCGGCTCTATCCATACGGGCTAATAATTCGCCACCAAAAAGATTATTTAATGGATTGGTTTCACCAGGTAAAACTAAATCTGTAAGAACAGTAACGGAGTCTGAAGGATATTTGTTTTGCATTGTTTTTTTACAAAGATAATAACTCTGATTTAAAAACAAGGCATAAAAAAATCCCAAAATTGGGATTAGTCTATTAGCAACCAAGCATCGATGCTATCTTTTGCTTTTATTTGGAGTTTTAAATTCTGCGCGTCTTTTAAATTGGAATAGCTTCCAAAAGCTACAGGAATTAATCCATATTTATTTTTTGTTAGTAAATGCGCCTCAAAACCTTGAGAAACTAATTGTTTCATGGCTTTGTTTGCGTTTTGTTCACTTCTATACGCACCAGCTACCACGTGATATTTAGCATTAGGTTTTTCTTCCAAAGTTAAATCGACAGCAGTCATCGGATTTGGTAAAACAAAAGTGGCTTCTTGAAGTTTCTGATTCACTTTTTCTTGAACCGATTTTTCAACTAAAATGGTTTTTTGATCAATAGTATAATCGTAATACATTTTATAACCATACGTTCCAGCTGAAGAAAAAAGCGCAATTGCCGCAGCATATTTTAGCCAATTGGTGTTTGATTTGTGGTGAACCAATGGAATAACTGGAGTTTCATCTTCAATAACTCCTTCTTCTAAAATTTCATTTTCTACAATTGGTTGCGGAATTGAAATCGTTTCGGCTGTGTTTTGCGTTTGATGTTCTCTGATAATTTCAGGAGAATTAAAACCAGATAAACCAAAAGAATCCATTAAATAATTGACAGAAGTATTCGGTTTAAAAACGAAATTATTTTCAGAATTTGAAAAAACTTCACCAATATTTTCTAAGGTTAAAACTTCTTTATTTTGTAGCTTTTCTAACCAAAAAACAACTTGAGTTTGAATTTTTGCCAAAGCACTTTCGTAGCTAATTTTTTCTTGCAACGCAATATGATTAGCCAACAAACCGTCATTAGTTTTGATGTTAGAATTGAAAGAAATCACTTTTCTTGGTGGAACAAACGAATTATGACCTTCCGCTATCTGAGCTGATTGCCATTCGCTTAAAAAAGCACCAAAACCAGGAATGCTTACACACTGATAACGGTACAATAATCCAGAAATGTATTTCTCTATTTTCATAGTAGCAAAATTAAGTATTCAAAGACAAAAACAAAATTTTATCAACAAATTTTATTAACAATTTACGCTTTTGTTTATTATGGTTTGATTTTCAAATTCATAAAAAATAAATATATTTGCAGAATATATTATACGCCATGTTACAGACTGAATTATTACACGCACTCGCACTTTTAAAAGTGGAAGGAATTGGTGATGTTGTTGCCAAAAAATTAATAAACCATTGTGGTTCTGCCCAAGATGTTTTTCAATCTAAGAAAAAAGCACTGTTAGCTATTGATGGTGTGGGCGAAATTCTCTACAAAAAATTACAAGAAAAATCGGTTTTTCAATTCGCTGAAAAGGAACTTCTATTTGTTGAAAAACAAAACATTTCAATTTCTTATTATCAAGACGAAAACTATCCCGAACGATTGAAACATTGTATTGATGGTCCAGTGATTTTGTTTCAATCCGGAAATATTAATTTTGAAAACAGAAGGTTGATTAACATTGTTGGAACACGCCAAATTACACCTTACGGAACGGAATTCACAAAAAAACTAATTGCCGATTTAGCACCATTGAACCCAATTATCGTGAGCGGATTTGCATATGGAGTTGATATTGTAGCACATCAAACAGCGATGGAAAATAATTTACAAACGATTGGTGTTTTAGCTCACGGATTGAACCAAATTTATCCGAAAATGCATAAAAAATACATGGCTAAAATGGAACAAAATGGAGGTTTTATGACCGAGTTTTGGAGCACATCCAATCCAGATAGAGAAAATTTTATAAAACGAAATCGAATTGTAGCTGGAATGTGTGAAGCCACTATTGTAATTGAAAGTGCTGAAAAAGGCGGTTCGTTAATTACCGCAAATATAGCCAATGATTATAACCGAGATGTTTTTGCCGTGCCAGGAAGAATTTCAGATAAATTTAGTCAAGGTTGTAATAATTTGATAAAAACACAACGCGCGCATTTATTAAACAGCGCTGCAGATTTGATTTATATTTTAAATTGGGATTTGGCCGATAAAAAAGCGAAATCCATCCAAAAACAATTGTTTATTTCCTTAACT
>JAUMDQ010000224.1:0-9087 GCA_032121715.1 Flavobacterium sp. | reverse complement strand
GCGCGTGATGTAATCAAGAAAATTGGTTATACAAAAAGCGAATACATGTTTGAAGCGAATTCTTGTGGCGTTTTATCAGCTATTCACGATCAATCTGACGACATTAACAGAGGTGTTGATAGAGCTGCAGCAACTGATTTCGAATCAAAAGCTAACGCACAAGGAGCAGGTGACCAAGGAATTATGTTTGGTTACGCTACAAACGAAACAGTTGATTTAATGCCATTAGCATTAGACTTAGCTCATAAATTATTACAAGAATTAGCAGAATTAAGAAGAGAAAATTCAGCTATTACTTATTTACGTCCAGATGCAAAATCTCAAGTAACATTAGAATACAACGACGATAACATTCCTGTTAGAATTGACTCAATTGTAGTTTCAACTCAGCATGATGATTTTGACGAAGAAACTTCTATGTTAGCAAAAATCAAGAAAGACATTATTGAGATCTTAATTCCTAGAATTTTAGCTAAATATCCTCAATACGCTCATTTATTTAATGACAAAATTGAGTACCACATTAATCCAACTGGAAAATTCGTAATTGGAGGACCACACGGAGATACTGGATTAACTGGTAGAAAAATTATTGTGGATACTTATGGTGGAAAAGGCGCTCACGGTGGTGGAGCTTTCTCTGGAAAAGATCCAAGTAAAGTAGACAGAAGTGCTGCTTATGCTGCGCGTCATATTGCTAAAAACTTAGTAGCTGCTGGTGTAGCTAGTGAAGTTTTAGTACAAGTTTCTTATGCTATTGGTGTAGCTAAACCATGTAACATTTATGTGAATACTTACGGAACTGCTAAAAATGGTTTATTAGATTCTCAAATTTCTGATAAAGTGGCACAATTGTTCGATTTAAGACCTTACGCCATTGAGCAAAACTTAAAATTAAGAACGCCAATTTATAGTGAAACTGCTGCTTACGGACACATGGGGCGTAAAAATGAAGTAGTTACTAAAACGTTTAAATCTCCAAATGGCGATGTAAAAACGTTAGAAGTTGAATTATTCACCTGGGAAAAATTAGACAGAGTTGCAGATATTAAAACTGCTTTTGGAATCTAATATTTTCTAAACTATTATAAAAAAATCCCGACTTGAATTTCAAATCGGGATTTTTTGTTTTTATCTAATATCTTGATTTAAGATTAAATCAACATATAAATTAATTTTATCTTTTAACTCTTTTCTGTGTGAAATGAAATCTAAGAAACCGTGATCTAATAAAAATTCAGAAGTTTGAAATCCTTCAGGTAAATCTTTACCAGTTGTATCTCTTACAACACGCGGTCCAGCAAAAGACACTAAAGCTCCTGGTTCTGCGATATTGATATCTCCTAACATTGCATAAGAAGCCGTAGTCCCACCTGTTGTTGGATCTGTACATAAAGAAATATAAGGCAATTGCGCATCTGCTAATTGTGCTAATTTCGCTGATGTTTTTGCTAATTGCATTAATGACTGTGCTGCTTCCATCATACGAGCTCCACCCGATTTTGAAATCATTACAAATGGCAATTTATGTTTCATAGAATAATTAATTCCACGAGCAATTTTTTCACCTACAACCGCACCCATCGAACCACCAATAAAAGCAAAATCCATACAACAAATAACGATGTCGTTACCTTTTGATTTTCCAACAGCAGTTCTCACTGCGTCTTTTAATTTTGTTTTTTCAGAAACTTCTTTTAAACGGTCGCTGTATTTTTTTGTATCCACAAAATTTAATGAATCTACAGAAGTTAAATTCGCATCTAATTCTTCAAATTCATTATTATCAAATAAAATTTGAAAATACTCGGCACTACCAATTCTAACATGATAATCGTCTTCAGGACTTACCCATAAATTTCTTTCTAATTCGTCAGAATCAACAATTTTTCCAGTTGGAGATTTGTACCACAATCCTTTTGGCACATCTTTTTTATCTTCAGTTGCGGTGGTAATTCCTTTTTCTTTTCTTTTAAACCAAGCCATAATTTTAAATTTTGGTTGAAAGACAGAAGTTTGAAGACAGAAAGCTACTTCCTGCTTCAAACTTCAAACTTTCTGCTTATAATGTATTTACGTTATTTAAATCGGCGAAAGCCTGTTCTAATCTTTTGTTGAAAGTTAATTCACCTTCACGAACCCATTTTCTTGGATCGTAATATTTTTTATTTGGAAGTTCACTTCCTTCTGGATTTCCGATTTGAGTTTTTAAATACTCCATGTTATTAGCAATATAATCTCTAACACCTTCTGTGAAAGCAAATTGCAAATCAGTATCAATATTCATTTTAATCACTCCGTAAGAAATCGCTTCTCTAATTTCTTCTAGAGTTGAACCTGAACCACCATGGAAAACAAAATCCACAGGATTTGGACCTGTATTGAATTTATTTTGAACGAATTCTTGAGAATTTTTTAAAATTTTCGGTGTTAATTTTACGTTTCCTGGTTTGTAAACACCGTGAACATTTCCGAAAGAAGCCGCAATAGTAAAACGTGGGCTAATTTTCATTAATTCTTCGTAAGCATAAGAAACTTCTTCTGGTTGTGTGTATAATTTTGAACTATCTACATCTGTATTATCTACACCGTCTTCTTCACCACCTGTAATTCCTAATTCGATTTCTAAGGTCATATCCATTTTACTCATACGAGCAAGATATTGTTTACAAAGTTCGATATTTTCTTCAATTGGTTCTTCAGATAAATCAATCATATGTGAAGAATATAATGGTTTTCCTGTTGCTGCGAAATGTTTTTCAGAAGCATCTAATAAACCATCAATCCAAGGTAATATTTTTTTAGCTGCATGGTCGGTATGTAAAATTACAGTTGCACCGTAAGCTTCAGCCAAAGTATGCACATGAATTGCTCCTGCAATAGAACCTAAAATGGCTGCTTTTTCACCAGCATTAGATAACCCTTTTCCTGCGTTAAATTGTCCACCACCATTAGAAAACTGAATAATTACTGGAGCATTTAATTTCGCTGCTGTTTCCAAAACACCATTTACAGTATTATTTCCTGTTACATTAACTGCAGGTAAAGCGAAACCTTTTTCCTTCGCAAATCTAAAAATTTCTTGAACTTGATCTCCTGTAGCTACTCCTGGTTTAATATTATGACTCATAGTGCGTTTTTTATTTAATAATTTATAGTGTTGTTGTTTAGATTTACAAAAGTAATAATTTTATTAATTTTAGAAAGGATAATTGATACCTATATTAAAAACTGTTTTAGACAAGCTCATATCTTTAAACCATCTTTCTGCATATTCTTTAGCAGGATTGTAGGCTTTGAAACCAAAATCGCCACGAACTACAAAGAAGCCAAAATCATAACGAAGTCCGAAACCAGTACCTAAAGCAAATTCTTGAATTGATTTTGCTCCTTTAAATTTAAGTTTTTCGTCTTCAACATTATCAAAAACATTCCAAATATTTCCTGCATCCGTAAATAAGGCGCCGTTTAAGCTGCTGAAAATATTAAATCGATATTCTAAATTTAGTGAAAATTTTAAATTAGCCTCGTTAAAATCATTCACACTTTTACTTGCTCCAGGCCCTAATGAATAGGCTTGCCAACCACGATTGTCATTACTTCCTCCTGCAAAATAACTTCGTGAAAACGGGACAGAATTAGAATTCCCGTAAGGAACTGCTATTCCTCCAAAAAATCTGAAGGCTAATGAACTCTTTTTGTATAAATGTAAATGTTTAATGTATTCAAATTCTGTTT
Source organism: Flavobacterium sp. (assembly GCA_032121715.1). GTDB lineage: Bacteria > Bacteroidota > Bacteroidia > Flavobacteriales > Flavobacteriaceae > Flavobacterium. The sequence continues at coordinate 5,349 of JAUMDQ010000224.1, read as the reverse complement.
TTATGTATTGCGCATATTCTACACCAAATAAAGTTCGTTTATTATTATCGCTAAAAGGTTCTTTTTTTTGTTTGGCAATTAAATCTAAAACATTCCCTGAACTTTCTACTTTAGCTTTTATATTATAAAATTGCACATCATTAAAATTGCTTTTCGTACTTAGATTATAAGAAAAACTAGATGATAAAATTAAGTTATTTTCAATCAGTCTTTTTCTTCTTTCCCCAATGGTGTTTATAGCTTTAAAGTTATCTTCACTACCAACATTTATATCGCCAGATCCTACTTGATTAATAAACTCTATGGCTCCAGGAAAGGACAAATCATTACCTAAAACTCCACCGATATTTAAATTAGCATTAGTATTATAAATTAGAGCAAGTTCATTTAAGGTGTTATACGAATAACTGTAAACATTGAAATAATTACCAATATTTAAATTTCGAACAAATTGTAAGTTGAACAAATCGAATCTGAATTTTTTGGTCTCGTCTTTATTCAAGCCCCAATCATAGTAAAAACTTCCGTAATAATTTTCCTTATCTAAACCAATATTCGTTTGTTTAGAAAGTCCTAATGTAATGGCAGTTGCAGGTAAAGATTCTTTTTTAATTATTTTTCTGGTATTAATCGGGAAGAAGATTCGTGGGAAAGTTAATTTCACATCACCACCATATTCTAAAATATTAAAAAACGCATTGGTACTGTTTTTTATACTTGCATCTTTGGAAGCACCTAAATTTCCACGTATAGAAAAATCTAAAATTTCGGCACCTTTGAATAAATTTCTAAAAGTAATCCCCGTAAACCCAGAGATGCCAAATTGCTGAATATTAGATTGTGTAAAATCTCCTTTTATATTAAACTGGTATTTTTTTAATGGCGTTAATACAATATTGGCAATCAATCCGTTTCCACTGGCATCTTCTGTATATTGAATACGAGGAAAAGAGAACACTTTCATGTTAGATAACGCTCTTGATGTTAAAGTTTTATCTTGATCACTAAATAATTTTCCTTCTTCAATAAAAATAGCATTTATTAAAGCTTTTGGTTTGTATTTTAATTTCCCTGAACTGTAAAAATTAAATTTTTTATAGGAAACACTATCAATTCCAACCGCTTTTTCTTTTACTTGTTTATCTGTAAAAACGTTAACTTTTGTAATTTTATACAATTTAAAAGGTTCTGTATAACTTGAATCTCCTTTTTTTACAATTCTGTTTCCAATATTAAACGTGATATTTAATTTATTTTTTGGTTTGTCAATAGTATCTACATCTGGTGGTTTGATGTAATTTTCTTGAAAATGATACAAACCGCGATTTCTAAACTCTGTAGCAATACGTTTTTTTTCACTACTGATATTTTCCGCATTATAGGCTTCGCCAGTTTTAATTAATGACTTATTTGAAATCGTAACATATAAAGAATCCACAATTGGCGATTCAATATTTCTAAAAATACTATCAATTGTATATGGATTACCTGTTTTAATATTATAAGAAATTTTTACTTTCTGATTTTTTAAAGAATCTATTTTAGAAGACACTTTTGCATCAAAAAAACCTCTATTAAAATGATAAGCAAATAATCTTCTTTTAGATTTTGTAACTCGAGAAGTATCTAAAACGGAAGGTGCTTCACCAATTTCTTTGAAAAAATTACTATATCCAGAAACAAAAAATGATTTTCCCAAACGGTCCACTTGTTTTTTTGAATACAATTTCGTCATTCTACTAATGCGGTTTGGTTTTTTTAGCAACCAAGCATTATAAGAAGAGTCGGCGTTTTTTTTACTTAAGTTATAAATTTGTAAACGAGGCTTGAAACCAAGTAATTTACTATTGGGTTTTTGATATAATTGGTTGTGCAAATCTTCCGAGTTAGTAGATTTGTCATTCACAATAATTTCATTATCATCGATAAGCATCTGTTTCTTTTGGAGTTTTCTTACTTCAGAACAAGAGTAAAAAAGTAGTCCAAAAAGAAAAAATAGTGCTATTTTTGGTGTGAGATTTTTCAATCGTCTAATTTTTATTCAAAAATACAATTTTTTATGGTTAGCAAAAACCAAATCAAACTTATTAATAGTTTACAGCAAAAAAAGTACCGTAAGTTACACAATCTTTTCATAGCAGAAGGAAAAAAAGTGATTCAAGAACTTATTGATGCTGATTTTAGTTTGGAACATTTATTCGCAACCAAAGTAAACTTGTTTGATTCTAGATATAATTCCGAATTAATTTCGGATAGTGAACTTAAAAAAATATCGGCATTAACCACAGCAAATGATTGTTTGGCTGTTTTTAAGATTAAAGAAGTGAGTTCAAATTCAAATTCTGGTTTAGAATTGGCTTTAGACAACATTAAAGATCCGGGAAACATGGGTACAATTATTAGATTGTGCGATTGGTTTGGCATTTCTAAGATTGTTTGTACGGAAGAAACGGTTGACATATACAATCCAAAAGTAGTTCAAGCTACGATGGGAAGCTTAGCTCGCGTAGAAGTTTTATACACGAATTTAACCAATTATTTAAAAACTACTGATTTAGAAGTTTTTGGTACTTTTATGGACGGTAAAAACATCTACAAGCAAGAATTACCTACTAAAGGAATTATTGTAATGGGCAATGAAGCGAATGGAATTTCCGCAGAAATTGAAAGTTTAGTAACACAAAAAATTTCGATTCCAAGATTTGGAAGTTTACAACAAACTGAAAGTTTAAATGTAGCAACCGCAACGGCTGTGATTTTATCGGAATTTAAGAGAAACTGTTAAACTTGTAGCGACTTAATGAAACGTAAAGTTTACAAAAATAGCTCTGGTTTTCATTGATTGAATGTTTCCTGTCCAAGGGCTATCTGGTGTGTTATCACGAATTAATTCATCATTCATACCAAAAACACCTCGAATAGATGGAGAAAATTTGAAATATTCTAAATACATATCGACTCCAAAACCAATTTCATAGTTTTGCGTCCATGTTTTAACTCTAAATCGGTCTGAAAAATTATCGTCTGGTGCTTTGGCATTGCTCCCTAAGTTTAACGTTGCAGAAACTCCACCAAGTAAAAATGGACGAACATTTCCTGCTCGTAAAGCAGAATATTTCAATAATAAAGGAAAATGCAAATTGGCAGCTTTTACTTCTCTAAGTTTATCAACACTATCTTCAATATCTGGATACACTAAATTTCTTTGAGTTGCATAAAAACCGGGTTCAAAACGCAAATCGAAATACTCTGTAAGTCTTAAATTACCCACTAAACCCACATTAAAACCTGTTGAAGACTTTAACTCAATGTCTTTTCCAACGGTTAAATAATCAAATTTGTAATTATAACTGCTAAACCCTAAAAAATACCCCCAATGCACTTTTTGTTTATCATGGTTTTCATGATTAATAATTGGATTTTTACCAAAAATTCCTCCCTGACCAAACGAGTTCAGCGAAAATAATAATATGAAAAGGAAATATTTAAATTGCATGTTTTACTTTTTTGATGCTTTATAGATAGTAGCGACTCCCATTGTTTGAGGAAAGTCCTTAACATCTATAAACCCAATTTTTCGTAAAATATTGTTCAAAGCTTCACCAAAAGGAAAATTTTGTGCTGAATTGGACAAATAAGTGTAGGCAGCTCTGTCTTTCGAGAACAATTTCCCGATAGTTGGCATGATAAAATTCGTATACACATAATACCCTTGTTTAAAAGGAAATTTTGTTGGAACTGAAGTTTCTAAAATTATGAAAAGGCCATTTGGTTTTAAAACACGAAGAATTTCCGACAGCCCTATTTCTAAATTTTCAAAATTTCTTACACCGTAAGCAACTGTTATCACATCAAAATAATTATCAGAGTAAGGAATTTTTTCGCCATCACCTAAAACCATTTGAATTTTGGAATTTAAATTTTTGGCTTCAATTTTTTTCTTACCAATATCTAACATGCCTTGAGAAATATCTAAACCGATAATTTCTGTTGCCGATGTATCTGCGAATAATATCGCTAAATCACCAGTTCCTGTAGCAATATCTAAAATAGAAGTTGGCTTTTGAAGTTTTACCATTTGCAAAATCTTCTTTTTCCAAGTTGCGTCAGTTCCTAGAGAAATTATTTTATTTAATCCGTCATAATTTCCCGAAATGTTATCAAACATTTGAGCTACTTGCTCTTTCTTACTTTGTTCGGAATCTTGATATGGTTTTATGGTTTCAGACATGATGGTTTATTTGTACTACAAAAGTAATTTAAAATTACGATTTACTAATTACGATTTGCTTTAATAAAAGTTAAAAAAGTAAAATCGAAAGCATGTTTTTCATCTTTTTCATGGTGTTCTTCGAAAACAACATCCCATTTATCGAGATTAATTTCTGGAAAAAAAGTATCCGCTTCCACTGTGGTATGCACGCGCGTTAACTCTACTTTATCTGCAATATCAATAGATTGTTTGTAAATTTCACCACCTCCAATAATAAAAACTTCTTCGTTTTTCGGACAAATTTCAATCGCTTTTTCTAAACTTGGTACTACAATGCAACCTTCTGGTGCTTCGTAGTTTTTTTGACGTGTAATAATGATGTGCGTTCTATTAGGCAAGGGTTTTGGAAAACTTTCAAAGGTTTTTCTTCCCATAATAATATAATGCTCTGATGTTAAGGTTTTAAAACGCTTAAAATCTAAAGGTAAATGCCAAACCAATTGGTTGTCTTTTCCTAAAGCATTGTTAGTTGATGTTGCGGCGATTAATGTAAGCATGGGATTATTTTTTATTTGGAAATAAATAAAATGAATCTGTCAACGTAGCGTTTATAGTTTCCCCATTTCGTATAATAGGCTTAACTTTAGGGAGTTTTTTAAAGACTTCAACAACAAAAGGTTTAAAATTTTGAAAATCACCATTAATAGATTCAATTTTGATTATTCCGTTTTTCTCAATAACATATTTAATTCCAATTTGTTTTAAATCATATTTTTCAACAGCTGTTTCTCTATATTTGATATATTCTTCTTGAATTTGATTCTGAATAATATTCATTATACAAGAACTTCTCGAAACCACGTTTTCGCAGTCTACAAAAATTTCATTATAATTTTTTTCTTGCCCAAAAGAAACCAAACTAAAAAACAAAACGGCGATAAAAATAAACTTCTTCATATATTGTTGGTTGATGTGGCTGTGATTAGTGTTAGCATGAAAAATTAATTATTGTATGATAATTGGTAACGTAAAGTATTGCTTAACCTCTCTTCCATTATATATACCAGATTCCCATTTAGAAGTACTTTTAATTATTTCAATAAGTTTACTGAAAAGTTCGTCATTTATGTTTTCAT
>JAUMDQ010000223.1:0-7351 GCA_032121715.1 Flavobacterium sp. | reverse complement strand
TGGCGGATTTGGAGTAGATTGTTATTATTTTTCGAAAAAGTTTGAAAAAGTGATTCATTGTGAGAAAAACGCAGAACTTTCGGAAATTGTAAAGCATAATTACGAGAAACTACAAGTTAACAATATTGAATGTATTGCTCAAAATAGCACAGAAATTTTAACGGATTCTGAAGCAAATTTCGATTGGATTTATATTGATCCAAGTCGAAGAAGCGATATAAAAGGTAAAGTGTTTTTATTGAAAGATTGTTTACCAAATGTGCCAGCAAATTTAGATTTATATTTTTCGAAAAGCAAAAACATCTTAATCAAAACCGCACCGATTTTAGATATTACTGCAGGAATTAACGAATTGAATCATATCAAATCTATTCATATTATTGCCATTGACAATGAAGTGAAAGAATTATTATGGATTTTAGAAAAAGATTATTCTGGAGAAATTGAAATTACTTCCGTAAATATTCAGAAAGAAAAAACAGATACTAATAGTTTTATTTTAGGTAAAAATACACCAACCACTTTCGCTTTACCACAAATGTTTTTGTATGAACCGAATGCACCTTTATTAAAATCTGGTTGTTCAGATAATTTGAGTAAAACTTTAGGTATTGACAAACTACATCCACATTCTCATTTATTTACGAATTTAAAATTAATTGACTTTCCAGGAAGACGCTTTATGATTGAGACCATTATCCCGTTTAAGAAAGAGGAATTGAAAAAGCATATTGAGAAAAAGAAAATGAACATTACCACGCGTAATTTTCCATTAGCTGTAGAAGAAATTAGAAAGAAATATAAAATTGCCGAAGGTGGAAATGTCTATACTTTTTTTACAACCAACATCAATGACGAAAAAATTGTTTTAATTTGCAATAAAATATAAAAAAACAAAATGAATACACTCTTAAAATTAACAGCTTTATTTTTATTCGCTAATCTTTCCTTTTCACAAGACAAAATATGTGATTTTGAAACGAACATAGTTACTGATACTTCAAGCACAAGAGTTTTGACAGATGAAATAATTGATGAAAGTATTTTTGGAAACACAACCTCTTTTTTAACCTTTAAAATGTTTGAGGTTGATGGTGTATTAGGAATTAATTTTCAGTATTTACAAAAAAGTAAAGATATTTTATCGCCAATTTGCATTGATAAAAACACTAAAATAATTTTAGAATTATCAAATGGAAAACAAGTGAAATTGGTAAATTCATCAGAATTAGAAATTTGCAACCAATTGCAATATGATGCTGTAAACAAAAACAACTTACGTATTTTAAACGGTTTCTTTTACTTTACTCCAGAAAATTTCCAAGATTTAAAAACCGAAAAAGTATATTTGATTAAAATATCAGCCAACACAGGCGATGTTAATTTTGTAATTAAACCTACATTAAACTCAGAAATTTATAAAACTAAATCTACGCCAGACACTTATTTTATTGAAAATTTTAAGTGTTTGGGTTTGTAATACAATAACAACATTAAAAAAAAGGACTTTAATCTCACTTAAAGTCCTTTTTCTTTTATGTTATATCCTATCAAAATACATCGCTTTCACAATACCATCGGATAATCCGATTTTTGGTACGTAAATATGGTTGGCACCACTCCATTTCATCGCACTTAAATAAATGGTAAGCGCTGGTATGATTACGTCGGCGCGGTCTGTGTTTAAACCTAATTCCGCGATACGTTGTTCGTATGTTAATCCGTTAATATAATCGAATTGCGTTTTTAAATATTTGTACGTTAAAGGTTTGTCTTGAGTTTTACCCGACAATTTAAAGGTTTTATTGATGTTTCCACCAGAACCAATCATGATGATGTTACCTAAACCTTCGGTGTTGCTTTTAATCCATTTTTCAATTTCCTGCCAAACCACGTCGTTTACCATATTGTTCAACAAACGAACTGTTCCGTTTTTAAACGATTTGGAAACCACCATTTTTCCGTTAGAAAACAGAGAAAATTCGGTACTTCCACCACCAACATCAACATATAAATAGTTTTCATTGGTTTTTATAAACTGATGTAAATCAGAAGACGCAATAATTGCGGCTTCTTTTTTACCATCGATAATTTCAATTTTTACATCTGCTTTTTTCTTAATAATTTCTGTCACTTCTTTTCCGTTATAGGCTTCACGCATCGCAGAAGTGGCGCAAGCCATATATTTTTCAACTTTATATACTTTCATTAATAATTTGAAAGCTTTCATTGCATCAATCATTCTGTCGATATTTTCTTCAGAGATTTCGCCAACAGTAAATGCGTCTTGCCCTAAACGAATTGGCACACGAATTAAGGCACTTTTATTAAATTGTACTTCTTTTCCTTTTTGCTCAATAATATTCATGATTAACAAACGCATGGCGTTGGAACCAATATCTATTGCAGCATATTTTTTAATTTGAATCATTAAGTTTTTATAAAATTTCGGTAATAACTTCTAATTTGTTTTGGTAATATTTATACATTTCTTGTTGCGCTCTAAACGGCTTTTCATCACCCCGTTTTCTGTATAAATTTTCGAATTTATCCGAATGCAAACGCGCTTTTACGTTAGCTTTCCAACCAATTTCAAATGTTTCAATTAAATCTTTTTTGATTTCATTATCGTAAATCGGACACGTTACTTCCACTCTGGCATCAATATTTCTGGTCATAAAATCTGCGGAAGAAATAAACACTTCCGGATCGTCATTATTACAGAAAATAAACACACGCGAGTGTTCTAAGTAATTGTCAACTATACTAATAGCTTCGATATTGTGACTTAATTTTTTCACACCTGGCACCAAACAACAAATTCCTCTAATGATTAATCGAACTTTTACACCAGCCAAACTTGCATCATATAATTTATCAATCATTTTATAATCTGATAAACTATTCATTTTTAGATTGATATAGGCAGGTTTTCCTTCCAAAGCGTTTTTAATTTCTCTATCAATTAATTTCACGAAACGAGAACGCGTGTAATGTGGCGAAACAATTAAGTGTTTGTAACGATGTACTCGATAATTTACTTCGAAAAATTCAAAAACTTTAGAAATATCTTTTAAAATTCTATTGTCGCTTGTAAATAAAGTCACATCGGTATAAATTTTTGCAGAAGATTCACTGAAATTTCCTGTAGAAACAAATCCGTATCTTGTAATTTCATCATCTTCTTCAACACGTTCTACCACACAAATTTTGCTATGTACTTTTAAACCTTTCACACCAAAAATCAAGTTGATACCTTCTTCCTGCATTTGTTCTGCGTACGAAATGTTACTCGCTTCATCAAATCGTGCTTGTAATTCAATTTGAACCGTTACTTTTTTACCGTTTTTAGCTGCGTTTATTAACGAACTCACAATTTGAGAATTTTTAGACAATCGGTACAAAGTAATTTTTATCGATTGTACTTTCGGGTCTAAAGCGGCTTCTCTTAAAAATCGAATTACGTACGAAAACGATTGGTAAGGTGCGTGCAATAAGTAATCTTTTTCTTTGATACTTTCCAGCATACTTCCGTCTAAGGTTAAACCTTGAATAGGCAACGGAACATTTTGTTTGTATAATAAATCGTAGCGACCTAAATTCGGGAAATCCATATAATCTCTACGATTATGGTATCTTCCACCAGGAATTATAGAGTCGGAACTATCAATTTTCATTCTGTTTAGGAAAAATTCCAAAGTATCAGCATCAATCGCTTGATCATAAACAAATCGGACCGGTTCACCTACTCTACGCTCTTTAACGCTGTACGAAATTTTCTCTATGAAACTTTTACTTAAATCGGAATCAAATTCTAATTGCGCATCACGAGTAATTTTAATCATGTGCGCATCAATACTTTCATAATCGAAAATGTTAAAAATACTATCTATGCTGTATCGGATAACATCGTCAAGCAGAATAATATGTTGTTTTTCTGAATTGGATGGTAAAACTACAAATCGGTTGATGGTTTTTGGAATTTCCACAATAGCATATCTAATCTCTCTGTCGTTTAACAATTGAGAAATGATGCCTGCTTTGTTCTTTTTCATCACTAATTTCACTGCTAAATATCCGGAAGTATCTTTAATTAAAGGGAATTCTACCAAATCATTTAACATGATGGTGACTAATTCTGGACTTACTTTTTGAATGAAAAAATCTTTAATAAAGACTTCTTGTTCTTTATTAATTTGTTTTTCAGTAATGATATAAATCCCTTCTTTTTCTAATTTTTTCTCGATGTCGTTTAATATTCTTAAACTTTCGGATTGGTGTTCAATTACAATTTCTGTAATATCTTTTAGTAATTGATCGGCGCTTATATCACCTAAAATGGGTTTTGTATCTATATTTTCAAGACTCATTCTTCTTATTGCTGCATATCTAACGCGGAAAAATTCGTCTAAATTGTTGGAAAAAATCCCTAAAAATCTTAATCTATCTAATAAAGGTACATTTTCGTCGGCGGCTTCTTGTAGCACTCTCGCATTAAATGTTAACCAGCTTTTTTCTCTATCAATGTATGGATTCATTCTTTATCTTACTTCTAATTAATTTAGGAAAGAGTACGTTTTTAACTTTTCCTTTTTTTATGTTTAACCAATTATCTTCATTAAATTCAATTTGCACAACTCCTGCTGTAGGCACATTATCAATATGTTGGTTCCCATATTTATTTACAAAACTTGTAATAGCATCATTATGACCAAACAAAATAATATTTTCAAACCTGTTATCACATGATCTAATTTTGTCATATAATTCCCTACAATCAAAAGTATACAAATCTTTTCTAAAGATAATATTTTCGATAGGAATTAACAAATTTTGAGCAAAAATATAACATGTTTCTTGAGTTCGTTTTGCGATACTACTCCATACCACAAACTTGTTTGGAAGAAATTTATTGATTTTAGAGGAAATTAAAAATGCATCATTAATTCCTCTTTGAGAAAGCGGTCGATCAATATCACTTAATGGAAAGTCCCAACTTGATTTTGCGTGTCGTATTAAAATTAAATTTTTCATATATACATAATTTAGTAAAAATTAAAAGTAACTAAAATTTTCAACTAATTATATATCAATAAGTTGCATTTAACAGATTTTATGATACTTTATAACGATTTTATACCTTTTACAAGTTTAAATACAAAAAAAATGAAGTAATTTTGAAAAATAGACTTTAAAACCTATCAAATTAATAGCGCGCAACTAGCAATTAATTTTAATAAAATCTTCTTCCTTTTTTTTTTAGAAAGATCAAATCATTTCTAAATAAAAATTCAAAGATAGCCCAATCATAAATTAAACGACTCTTAAAATAATTATTAAATTAACACTTCATATAAATATATTTAACTATTTATTTAACAGATATTTGCAATTAGAAGATTTTATAATACCATATAACGATTTTATACATTTTTGTGTTTAACATTGAAAATAATTCCTTTAAATTTGAAATATAATACATAAACAAAGACATTTATTTGTTCTTTATATAAATGTAAAAAAGGAAAAATAACCCCTAACTATTTTAAAAAAACTTAAGATAGAATTTAAAAAAAATTGCATTGAAACTTCAAATCTTAAAATTAATTTAAAAACTAATTATCCATCGATTAGTTACATCATTGAACTCAAACTTAGCCTAAGTCTCTATTATTCTTAAAATATTACCCCAAAAATATTTTAAGAGATCAGGAGAAAACTCAAAATAGAAAAATTATTTTAATAGAAATAACAGTTTACAAACCTAAACTGAAGGGGAATCGTCTCCTTATTTTTCATTACTAATATTTTTAAGAAAAACTTACAAGCCACATATTCTAATATAAAACTATAATTATTACTCTTTTTTAAAGATTGTTAATTTAACAAATCATATTTATGAAAATAAAATCTACCTTTCTGATATTATTCATTAGCATATGGGTAAATCAATTTTACGGACAGTTTACTCCTCAAAAACCAGATTTGAGAGATTGTGGAAACGCACCAAATTATTACTTGGATTACTTTAATTGTACTTCAAACAACTATACTTTGGATGATGTTTACTTGAGTATTTCTAGTTCGTCCGGAGTTCCTATCACAACTCCTTGCGCACCTCCAAACGTTCAAAACGTATTTTTATGGTTGAATTATACTTCAAATTCGAATAGTTCAATTCATCAAACAAGAATTTTTGCGGATATTTTGGTTAAAGATCAAAATGGAAATTTAATGCAAACACTTGAAATAAATAGCTATTTAGGTGAAGTAGTTCCTGGAACAGGACAACGTTTGTTAAGTCTTCCAATTCCTTATAATGTAACTGGATTTCCTTGGACTTGCGGATATGAGTTATCATTAACTAATTTATTAGTTGTATGGAAAACAAATGGTAATCCTAATGACCCAGAATTATCAACTTACACATGTAGTACTTTTAACAAATCGCAATGTGAGCTTCCAACAAGCTTAATTGTTTCTGCTCCAATGGCGGTTCAATTTGATTATACACAATGTACAATTGGCAATACAACAACTGTTAATTTTGATGATGATACTAATGGCGGTGATCCACCATATACCTATTTATGGAATTTTGGTGATTCAACAACTTCAACTCTCCAAAATCCTTCTCACACTTATCCATATCCCGGCGGTCCTTATACCGTCACGCTTCAGGTAACGGATTCTGGCATCCCACAACAAGTTAGTACAAGTGTTCAGGTTATCAATTTGATAAACCCTATTAATATTAGCGGAAATATCACTTCTTCTCCATGTTCTTCAGGAAATGTTGGAGCTATTGACATTAGTGTTTCAGGCGGAACTCCAAGCTATACTTATTCATGGAGTAATGGTGCTACAACTCAAGATGTATCAGGCTTAGCAAATGGGTCTTATACTGTTACAGTAACAGATTCTGTTGGATGTACTGCACAACAAACATTCGCAATTTCTGGTGGAGATGTAACTCCTCCTGTAGTAACCGCTCCGGCAAATCAAACTTTAGAAGGATGTAATACAACTATTTTAGGATTAAGTGGTTATTTTGCATTTTCTTCAACAATCACAACGATAACTGAGGCACAATTCATTTTAGCAGGTGGAACTATTACTGATGCATCCGCAATTTCTAGTGTAACTTATATAGATACCGTTTTAGGAACTTGTCCTAGAGTAGTATCTCGATTATTTACAATTACAGATACTTGTAATAACACAACTCAAGTAATACAAACTTTCACTATTCAAGATACAACTGATCCTGTTATCTCTACTCCTGTTTCTTCATTAACTGTTGAATGTGATGGAAGTGGAAATGCTTCAGATCTTGCAGCTTGGTTAGCTT
>JAUMDQ010000222.1:0-2355 GCA_032121715.1 Flavobacterium sp. | reverse complement strand
TAGTAAGTAATATTTTGCTATAGGCTTTTCCTTTTAAGCTACAAGGTCTTTTTTATTTCTTTACAAAGATTTCAATACTACTGCGCAATTATTTTGCGTAGTAAAAAAGAAATTTTACATTTGATAAAAAATAGGTTATGAATTTGAAAGAAAAGTTTGTAAATGTTTTGCTAGAAATTGGTTTTGAGGCTAGTAAAGCTGGTGCTTTATGGGAAGAATTGGTAAAAGCCTATTCAGGTAAAAACAGGCATTACCATAATTTGACGCATTTGGAAGAAATGATTGTGCAATATGAAAGGTATCAATCTGAATTAACTTTTCCGCTTGAATTGTTGTTCGCTATTTTTTATCATGACTACATTTATAAAGCCACAAGTAAAGATAACGAATTGAAAAGCGCAGAATTGGCCATTTCAATTTTACCTGAGAATGCAAAAATTAATAAAGAGTTGGTTTTTGAAATGATTCTCGCAACGAAACTTCATGAACATAATAAGGTAGAAGATGTCAATTGGTTAATAGATTTCGATTTGAAAATTTTATCAAAAGAGTGGAAGGATTACGAAACATATTTTAATCAAATAAGAAATGAATATAAAATTTATCCCGATTTACTTTATAATCCCGGAAGAAAAAAAGCGTTGCAACATTTTTTAGAAAACGAATTTATTTTTCAAACGGAAACCTTCAGAACACAATTTGAAAAACAAGCAAGAGAAAATATTCAAAGAGAAATTTCACAATTATAAAATATGGCACAAACCAAAAACGCCCTTATTCGATATAAAACCATTGATAAATGTTTGCAAAACAACTATCGTCAATGGACTTTAGACGATTTAATTGAAGCCGTTAGTGAAGCTTTGTTTGAATATGAAGGAAAAGAAAACTCAGTTAGTAAACGAACCTTGCAATTGGATCTTCAAATGATGCGCAGCGAAAAGTTGGGTTATAATGCGCCAATTGTAGTGTATGATAAAAAGTTTTATAAATATGAAGATGAAGAGTTTACTATAACTGATATTCCTTTAACAGAAACGGATATAAATGTATTGACAGAAACGGTTTCGATGCTGAAACAATTTAAAGATTTTTCGCTTTTTAATGATGTGTCCGATATTTTACAACGGTTAGAAGATAAAATTTACGCAGAGAAATCGCATACACAACCTGTAATTCATTTGGATAAGAATGAAAAATTAAAAGGGTTGAATTTTTTAGATGAAATTTATCAAGCCATTGTGAAGAAAGTGGTTTTGAAAATCACATATAAATCGTTTAAATCTAGAGAAGAAACTGTTTTTAATTTTCATCCATTTATTTTGAAAGAATTTAATAACAGATGGTTTTTAATAGGTAAAAAATTAAAAAAAGCTCCTATTTCTAATTTGGCTTTAGATAGAATTATTAGTATCGATTATGATTTTCAAATTCCACATGTTGATGAGGTATTTAACGCAGAACAGTTTTATAAAAATGTAGTAGGAGTGACCGTGAATACAGGAATGCAACCGAGAAAAGTTCAACTTTTATTGGATAAAATACATGCGCCTTATGCGATTACTAAGCCGTTACATAGTTCACAACGTTTGATTGAAACGTATGAAGATGGAAGTGTAAAAATAAATTTATTTCTAACAGAGAATTATGAATTAGAACGTTTGTTACTTGGTTTTGGTGATGGTTTGGAAGTTTTAGAGCCTCTAAGATTAAGAAACAGAATTAAAGCTATTTTAAAAAAGAGTTTGGAAAAATATGTAGAAGAATAAATTACTCTACTACATGTTTTTCCATTTTACTTTTTGAAAGTTAAATAAATTAAGGCTTTAATCGAAGTTTGAATTATATTTAGATCAAATAAAAATCCCGATAAATAGGCTTTATCGGGATTTTTGTTAATTTACTTTAATGAAATTTTCCATTAAGACTGCTTCTCCATTTTTGGTAATTCCTTCAATTTGAATTTTGTAATTTCCTGGAACGTCTGAAGTATAAAATTCCAAAGGTTTTTGATTTGAAATATCAGTTATGTTTGGTTCCCAAGCTAACTGATATCTGTAATCTGGTATTTTTTTCAAATTATTTTTAGAATAATCAACAGTGAAATATTTTTTATCTAATTGCGGACGATCTAATTTTTTCTTAATAATATAATCATGGTCCACCTTAGGAGTGTAATTTAAATCTTTAGTAGTTAAGTTTACAACGCCGTTAAAAAGGTATTTGTTTAAAAAATATCCTTTGTTCACGAAGTTTATTTTTGTAAAAAAAGCAGGGTCGAACGTTAAAATTTCATCCACATCTTGTAATAAAAAACCATCCACTAAAACTATTGTATTGTAATAGATATCACTA
>JAUMDQ010000221.1:0-14744 GCA_032121715.1 Flavobacterium sp. | reverse complement strand
TAATATTTTGACAAGCGATTGTACAAATTGGTGCTTTTTCAGAACCTTTCCATACACAAACGTCTCCACAAATCCATGCTAAAGCTGTGTTCCAAGCCCAAACGGCTACTGGAAAGTTGAAGGCAGAAATAATACCAACTACTCCAATTGAATGCCATTGTTCTCTCATGACGTGACCTGGACGCTCAGATGGAATCGTTTGTCCGTTTAATTGACGTGATAAACCTACTGCGAAGTCGCAAATGTCAATCATTTCTTGAACTTCACCGTAACCTTCTTGTAGAGATTTCCCCATTTCATAAGAAACTAATTTCCCAAGAGGTTCTTTTAATTCTCTTAATTTATTTCCAAACTGGCGTACAATTTCTCCACGTTGAGGTGCTGGCATAGCGCGGAACATTTTGAAAGCTTCCGTTGCACTTTGCATCACTTTTTCGTAGTCTGCTGCAGTTGTTGTTTTTACTTTACCGATTAATTGACCATCAACTGGTGAATAACTTTCGATGATTTCTCCTGAAGAAAAACTGTTTGAACCAGTTGAAGTTCCATCGTTAACTTCTTTAATTCCTAATGCTTGCAAAGCTTCTTGCATTCCGAATTGTGATGCTATTGTTGACATATGTAACTTTATTATGTGTTTTTGTTATTTTTATGCAAAGGTAATAAATAGATTTGAATTGCAATGCAAATGAAAGCAATCCCTATGAAGTGAACTATTTTACAAATTTTGGATTAGTTTCCATTATAGTTCCGCATTTGTCGCAGGTTCTTTTTTCTTCTGAGGAATAAAAATCCTTGAAATGCGAAAGAAAATCGTTTTCAATATTGTTTAATTCGAAATATACTTCATGAAGTTTGTGGTTACAATTGTCACAGAACCAAAGTAAACCATCTTTTAGACCTAAATGATTTCGTTTTTTTTCGATTACTAAACCAATAGAGTTTTCAGATCGATTTGGAGAATGTGGAATTTTTGCAGGTAACAAAAACATGTCGCCAGCAGAAAGTTTCATGGTTTTCTTTTTGCCGTTTTCTTGAATGTAAACTGTAATTTCTCCTTCTAACTGATAAAACAACTCTTCTGTTTCATTATAATGATAGTCTTTTCTTGCATTTGGTCCTGCTACAATCATTACAATGTAATCGCCAGAATCTACATATAGATTTTTATTCGCAACTGGCGGTACTAAAAGATGACGGTTTTCTTCGATCCATTTATTTAGATTGAAAGGTTTAGTAATTGACATTTTTTTAAAATTTATGTTTCACGAATTTACATCGATTTTTTGAAACAGACAAAAATAAAAAACCGCCCCAATTTTGTTGAGACGGTTAATATATTAGAGTTTTGAATTTATTTTTTTTCCTTCAATAAATAAATGTAAGATGGGAAGTGGTCAGAATAACCTGGTCCAGTTGCGCCATTTCTTAAGGCATAGCCTTTATATTGTCCTGTTTGTTGAATCATGAACGGGGCGTTATAAACACCAGCTTTCCAGTATTTCCAAGTTGCATATAATTTGTTTTTACTCAATAAAGATTCAGAAATGATAATTTGATCGAAAAAATCCCAAGAATCTCTGAACGCTAAAGTTCCAATTCCTTTATTCATTAATTTTTCAGCAGGATTGTATAAGCCTAAAGGTTGTACATCTTTTTCATCACCTTTTGCGCCTAAAACTTGTTTTACACTTTTGTTGAAAGGTCCGTCGTTTAAATCTCCCATTGTGAAGATTTTAGCATTTGGGTTATTTGCTTGTAATGAATCGATAATTTTTTTGTTCAAAGCTGCAGCTGCTTCGCGTAATGGGCTACTTCTTTTTTCTCCACCTCTACGAGATGGCCAGTGATTTACAATAAAGTGCATTTCTTCGCCATCAAGCATACCTGTCATCAATATTTGATCACGGGTATAGATTCTTTTTGTTTTTGTGTCTACAACGTTGTCATCGGTGTCGTCAACTTTTTCTTTATCTTTTGCTTTTTTATCCGTAGCATCTTCCGTTACAATTAAAGGGTAATTTTTGTAACTTGTTGGTGTAAAATGCCCTTTTTGGTATAAAAACCCTGTATCAATTCCTCTTCTGTCTGGAGAATCAAAATGAATTACGGCATAACCTTTGGCTGCTAATAGAGGTTGTTTGCATAAATCTTCTAAAACTTGTCTGTTTTCCACTTCGGCTACACCTAAGACAACTGGAGAATTTTTTTGTTCTGCACTCGTTCCAATTTGAGAAATTACTCTTTCTAATTTTTGTAATTTGTCTTTGTAATTTTCAGGAGTATAAATAAAATCCTCGTCATTAATTGTTGGGTCATTAATTGTGTCAAATAAGTTTTCTAAATTGTAAAAAGCTATTGTGTTAACCATATAGTTTTTTTTCTCTTGTGCAAAACTCGTTGCAGCAAACAAAACAACTGCTAAAGCGCTGTAAAATGGTTTAATTTTCATGTCTAAGGTTAAATTATGATTAAATATTAAAGCAAAATCGATGCCAAAGGTAAATAATATTATTAAATGTTGTACATTTGCCCGCATTTAGTTTTTGTAAATTAAATGTTAGTTAAAGTATTAATTTATAATTAAGTATGAAAAAACTTGCATTAAGTCTTTTATTTTTATTTCAGGCCGTTTTTGTAATGGCTCAAAATCAATCAACTGTTAAAGGAAAAGTAGTTGATTCTAAATCGCAAAACCCATTGGGTAGCGTAAAGGTTACTATTCAATCTAACGAACAATTTGTTATTACCAACCAATTAGGAGAATTCCTAATTAAAGGTATAGCGGCTGGAAACCAAATTTTGGTTGTTTCTACAGATGGATATACCACTCAAAATTTCGCTATTGAAGTAGTTGAAGGTCAAGCTTTAGATGTTGGATTAATGTTTTTAGAAGAAGATATTACTACAGAGCAACAATTAAGTTTAGTGTCAATTACTGAAAACGATTTAGGTGATGATAATAGTGGTTCTGAAAGTACAGCAGGATTATTACAATCTTCTAGAGATGCATACCAACAAGCTGCTGCTTTCAACTGGGGGCAAGCTCGTTTTAGAATGAGAGGTTTAGATAATGAGTATGGAGTTACTATGATAAATGGTATCACTATGAACAAAATCTATGACGGAAGACCACAATGGAGCAACTGGGGTGGTTTAAATGATGCAACTAGAAATCAAGAATTTACTTTAGGTTCTGCTCCATCTGATTATACTTTTGGTGGGATTTTAGGAACTCAAGAAATTAATACAAGAGCTTCTTTATACAGAAAAGGAACAAGAATTTCTCAATCTGGTACCAATACAAACTATTCTTGGAGATCTATGATTACTCATAATTCAGGATTAATGGATAATGGTTGGGCATACAGTATTTCTGGTTCAAGAAGATGGGCAAAAGAAGGCTATTTTGAAGGAACTGATTATGGTGCAAATTCATTTTTTGCAAGTGTTGAAAAAAGATTCAACAAAAATCATAGTTTAAACTTTACGAGTATTTATGCTCAAAATAGTAGAGGTAAAAACTCTCCTAATACAAAAGAAGTTAACGACTTAATGGGAATTAAATATAATTCTTACTGGGGATGGCAAAACGGAAAAAAACGTAATTCTAGAGATAAAGATGTAGAAGAGCCAATGATGATGTTAAGTCACTATTGGAAAATGTCTGAAAAAACGACATTAAATACAAATGTATCTTACCAAACAGGTTCTATTGGAAACAGTAGATTAGATTACCAAACAGCAAACAGTCCAGATCCAACTTATTATAAAAACTTACCAAGTTATTATTATAATTTAGGTGATGCTGTTGGAGCTGCTTCGGCACAAAACTATTTCTTAAACAACAGTCAAATTAACTGGAATGCTATGTATTATGCAAACCAATTTAGTAGTGTTGATCCTGGTAAAAGTGTTTATGCTTTATACCAAGACAGAACAGATGACAAGCAAATTACAGCCAATTCAATTTTATTCTCAGATTTATCTGATAACATAAAATTAAATGCAGGTGCAAGTTTCAAAAAATTAAAATCTCATAATTTCCAAAACATGTTGGATTTATTAGGAGGTCAGTATTTTGAAGATATAGATCCATTCTATACTGGAGATCAAAGACAATCAGACTTAAATAATCCAAACAGACAAATTAAAGTAGGTGATACTTATGGGTACAACTATAATTTGAATGCTATTGTAATGGATGCTTTTACTCAATTTAAGTTTTCTTACAAAAAAACAGATTTCTATTTAGCACAATCATTTTCTAGAAGTCAATATGAAAGAGATGGTTTATATAGAAATGGTATTTATGCGAATAATTCTTACGGGAAAAGCGGAAAACAAATTTTTGAAAACTTCGGTTTCAAAGGAGGATTTACATACAAAATTACTGGTCAGCATTTATTAGATTTCAACGGGGTGTATATGACAAAAGCACCAAACATGAGAAATACTTTTGCTAACGCTCGTATTAACAACAACATTACTCCAGATTTAGAAAGTGAAACAGTAGCTAGTTTAGATGCTTCTTACGTAGTGAGAACACCAAAATTCAAAGCGCGTTTAACAGGTTTTGCTTCGAGAATACAAAATTCAACCGAAATTTCTTTCTATTATGCTGAAGGTATTGGGGATGATGATGATGGAGATGTAGACTCATTTATTTCTGAAATCTTAACAGGAATTGAAAAGAAAAACTTTGGTGCTGAATTAGGTTTAGAATACCAAATTACTTCTACAATTAAAGCTACAGCTGCTGCTTCTTACGGTCAATATTTATATGGAAACAATCCAAATTTAAAAATTAACGACGATGCACAAGCTACTTTAACAAACTCTCAACCAGTAGTTGATTTTGGGAAAGCGTACTTAAAAAATTATAGAGTTGCGGGTATGCCACAAACAGCAGCATCTTTAGGTTTAGAATATAGAGATCCACATTTCTGGTGGATTGGAGCAAACATTAACTATTTAGCAGATTCTTATTTAGATGTCTCTAATATTTTAAGAACAGATAACTTTGTTATTAATTCTGCAGACGGTTTAGGTTTTCCAGGAGCTAATGAAGAATCTGTAAGAAAAGCTTTGAAACAAGAAAAATTTGCAGAGTTTAATTTATTAAACGTAACTGGAGGAAAATCTTGGAGAGTAGATAATACAACAATTGGTTTCTTCGCTTCAGTAAACAATGTTTTAGATACAACATACAAAACTGGAGGTTTCGAACAATCAAGAAAAGCTACTTTTCCTGAACAACAAGCAGATAACGCAAACCAAACACCATCTTTTGGATCTAAATATTTTTACGGATACGGAAGAACTTATTTCGTAAATTTGTATGTTAACTTCTAATTTAATTGCTATGAAAAATAATTTTTTAAGAATAGTACTTGCTTTTGCTACGTTAAGTTTAGTAGTAAGTTGCGAAGAAGATATAACGGACATCGCACCGTTTAAGCCATTAATTTTTTCTCAAAATTTTGAAGGACAACCTTACGGAAGTGGTTCAACAGAAATTCCTATTAATATTTCTGGTTGGGGGAATTATAATTTAACAGGTTCAAGAAAATGGATTGGTAAATTATTTGATAACAGCGTATTTGCTGAATTTTCTTCATTTTATTCTGCTGCAGGTACAACTGATGAAACTTGGTTAATCACATCTAAATTAGACCTTACTACAACTTCAAATGAAACTTTTGTTTTTACAACTAAAACAAGATTTGCAAATGGAGCACAACTTAAGGCATTAGTTTCTACAAACTATGATGGAACTCTAGCAGGAATTTCTACAGCGACTTGGACAGAATTAAGTGTAACACTTCCAACTGCTGACGATGTAGCTACTTCAAGTGGAAATATCGATTTGAGCAGTTATGAAAGTAATAATGTGTATATTGCATTTAAATATATGGGTAGCAAAGCTGGTGGAACAACTACTACTTTTCAATTAGATGATATTAAATTGTTTGAAAATAAATAATAGATATGAAAAATTTAAAATTAATTTTAGCAGCATCATTATTTACAACTCTTTTTAGTTGTATCAATAATGATAATTACAGTGAGCCAGATTTAACGGGTGAATGTAGTGATTTAACAGCTACAAAAACTATACAAGATGTAGCTGCTGTTGCAACTACAACTCCTCAACAATGGAGTTCTACTTCAGATTCTATCATTGAAGCATATGTTACTTCAAGTGACGAAGGTGGAAATTTTTATAAATCTATTTCTATGGTTTCTATTGACGGAACTAAAGGTTTTAGTATGCCAATTGATGCTTATAATTTATATACTAAATACGAACCAGGAAGAAAAGTATTTATCAATTTGAATAAAAGATATTATGCAAATAATACACAAACAGCTTCATTAGATCTTGGATCTTTGTATGAAGGAACTCAAGTTGGAAGAATTTCTGGTGTTGAATATGAAGCAGCCATAAAAAGAAGTTGTACAAAAGTAGATGAAAACACATTAGTGAATCATTTAACAATTGCTGCTGTAAAAAACAATGCTAATACTAATAAATTAGTGGAGTTAGATGGAGTGCAATTTACAGAATCTTCAGTTGGTAAAAAATATTTTGATAAGAGTTTAAATGCTAGCCCAACTTGGACTGCAACTAATCATACTTTAACAGATGCTTCAGGAAATACAATTATCGTAAGAGTTAGTGAATTTGCTAACTTTTCATCTAAAAATGTAGCAACTGGAAATGGTAAAATTAGAGGTATACTTACTAAATATAACAGTGATTTCCAATTGATGATTCGTACGGAAAATGATGTGCAATTAGACGGGCCTAGAGTTGATGGTGCGCCAGCAGTTGGTGGTTCAGCAATTTCATATTTGGGTTCATTTACAGAAAATTTTGAAAGTTATACAGCTGGTTCAATTACAACCGGTCAAAGAGATTTTCCAAAATACATTAATGACCCAGCAGTAGGTTCTAAATATTGGTATACGGCTACATTTAGTGCTAATAAATATATTGTAATGTCTTCATTCAATGGTAGTACTGCTCTTCAAGATCCAAATAACAAAACATATTTTATTGTTCCTGTAGATTTTACGGCTGCTAATAACATGAAATTCAAAACACAAGATAGGTTTAATGTTGGTGGAGTTTTAAAAGTATATACTTCAACTAATTATATTCCTGGTGGAGATATTACAGCTGCAACTTTAACTAATATTACAGGCGCTTTTAATATTGCTTCTGGAACTACAGGTAGTGCAACTACTGCGTTTGAAGATAGTAACGTATATAACTTCCCTGCTGGTTTAACTGGAAATGGGTTTATTATTTTCGAATACACTGGCGGTTATAGTTTTACTCCAGACTTAACGACTACAATACATATTGATGATATAGTTGTTAACTAATCAAAAATAAAACACATAAAAAAAGCCTTCTTAATTTTAAGAGGGCTTTTTTGTTTTTAAGAATTTCTATTAATGTGCTTCCAACCAGTTTTTACCCGTTCCAATTTCCACTTCTAACGGAACAATCATTTTAAAGGCACTTTCCATTTCGTGTTTAATCATAGGTTGAATTTTATCTAATTCACTGTTATGTACATCAAAAACCAATTCATCATGTACTTGTAATAACATTTTAGATTGCCAGTTTTCTGATTTTAGTTTTTTGTGAATGTTAATCATCGAAATTTTAATAATATCCGCAGCAGAACCTTGAATTGGTGCGTTTACGGCATTTCTTTCTGCACCACCACGAACAATTGCATTCGCAGAGTTTATGTCTTTTAAATATCGTCTTCTGCCTGAAATTGTTTCTACATAACCGTTTTCTCTTGCGAAATCCACTTGGTCAGAAATAAACGATTTCAATTTTGGATAGGTTTTGTAATAGGCATCAATCAATTCGGCACTTTCTTTACGAGATAAATTCGTTTGATTACTCAATCCGAAAGCAGAAACACCATAAATAATTCCGAAGTTGACCGTTTTAGCATGACTTCTTTGTTCTTTTGTTACTTCATCTAAAGGAATGTTAAATACTTTTGCTGCCGTGCTTTTATGAATATCTTCGTTATTTCTAAACGCTTCAATCATATTTTCTTCGCCACATAAAGCCGCAATAATTCGCAATTCAATTTGAGAATAATCGGCAGAAACTAACGTGTAATTCTCATCTCTAGCAATAAATGCTTTTCTAATTTGTCTTCCTCTTTCGGTACGAATTGGTATATTCTGTAAATTCGGATTGTTAGAACTTAAACGACCTGTAGCCGCAACCGTTTGCATATAATCGGTATGAACTCTTCCTGTTTTTGGATCCACTTGATTGGGCAAAGCATCAATATAAGTACTTTGTAATTTCACCATTTGACGCCATTCTAAAATGTCTTTTACAATCGGATTATCATTGGCTAAATAACTTAAGATTTCTTCACCAGTAGCGTATTGTCCCGTTTTAGTTTTCTTTTGTTTCGCACCGCCAATTTTCATTTTGTCAAACAAAACATCACCCAATTGTTTTGGAGATGCTAAATTGAAGGTTTCACCAGCAGTTTCATATATTTTTTGTTCTAAAGCTTTGCTTTCAGCTGTCATTTCCACTGACATTTTCTTCAAGAAATCGACATCTAATTTGATACCTTCCGTTTCCATAGCTGCTAAAACTGGTACTAATGGAATTTCAATTTCATCATATAATTTTTTCGTACCTACTTTTTCTAAAATCGGTAAGAAATGATTTTTCAATTGAATCGTCACATCAGCATCTTCCACAGCGTATTCTTTGATATCATCCAATGGAATGTCACGCATATTGCCTTGGTTTTTCCCTTTTTTACCAATTAATTCAGTAATTGATTTTGGAGAATACTTCAAATACGTTTCGCTCAAAACATCCATATTATGACGCATGTCTGGATTGATTAAATAATGTGCAATCATTGTATCGAATAAATTACCTTTCACTTCAATGCCATATCGAGAAAGAATTTTTATATCGTATTTAATATTTTGTCCTACTTTTTCAATGTTTTCGTTTTCGAAAAACGGCCTGAATTTATCAATTAAAATTTGTGCTTCATTTTG
The DNA here is from genome assembly GCA_032121715.1 of Flavobacterium sp. Classification (GTDB taxonomy): domain Bacteria; phylum Bacteroidota; class Bacteroidia; order Flavobacteriales; family Flavobacteriaceae; genus Flavobacterium. The sequence continues at coordinate 5,669 of JAUMDQ010000221.1, read as the reverse complement.
ATTTTCTGGAAACGGCACATAAAATCCTTTTCCTTTTTCCCATGAAAATGCCAATCCAACTAATTCCGAATTTAACGCATCTAAACCAGTTGTTTCCGTATCAAAACAAACCGAAGTTTGATTCAATAAATTCTGAATGAACATTTTTGTTGGTAAATCGCCTTGTACGTTTTGGTAAAAATGTTCTGTATTTTCTAAAGTCGCATAATACGAAGTATGTGTTTCTGTAGTTTCTTCTGCATCTGAAAAACCAAACAAATCGTATTGTTCATCATTTGTTTTCTTAACTGGTGCTTTCTTTAAAACAGTAGTTTCTTTCTCGTTTTCTTCTGAAGTTGCTGCTGGATTGTATAATTTGTCAAACTGTGCTTTCATTTGACGGAATTCTAATTCCATAAACAACGCATCTGTTTTTTCTACATCTGGTGTAGATAATTCGTAATCTTTTTCGTCAAAAGTTACTGGGCAATCCAATAGAATCGTCGCTAATTTTTTAGATAAGATTCCTTTTTCTTTATTGGCTTCAATTTTTTCTTTTAAAGCGCCTTTTAGTTTATCGGTATTGTCCAAAAGGTTTTCCATCGAACCAAATTCCGCTAATAATTTTTTCGCAGTTTTTTCTCCAACGCCTGGTAAGCCTGGAATATTATCTACCGCATCACCCATCATTCCTAAATAATCAATCACTTGCAACGGATGTTCTACTTCAAATTTGGCTTGCACTTCAGGAATTCCCCAAATTTCAATATCGTTACCCATTCGAGCTGGACGATACATAAAAATATTTTCGGAAACCAACTGAGCGAAATCCTTATCTGGCGTCACCATAAAAACTTTATAGTTTTCTTTTTCAGCTTGTTTCGCAATCGTTCCAATTAAATCATCGGCTTCAAACCCCGCTACTTCAATAATTGGAATGTGCATGGCGCTTAATAACTCTTGAATAAAAGGAACGGCAATTTTTATGGCTTCTGGTGTAGCATCTCGATTGGCTTTATATTGTTCGAACATTTCTAAACGAAATGTACTTCCGCCTTTATCAAAAGCAACTGCTAAATGATCGGGTTTTTCACGTTTAATTACATCCATTAAGGCATTCATAAATCCCATAATGGCTGAAGTATCCATACCTTTCGAGTTGATTCTTGGGTTTTTTATAAAAGCATAATACCCTCGAAAAATAAGTGCGTAAGCGTCTAAAAGAAATAAGCGTTTTTGTGACATAATTAAAAGGTAAGTTTTAAACCAACTCCATTTGTATTGGCAATAATATTTGTTTCGTAATTTAATGAAGTGCTTTGTTTTTGAGAATTCATTTCTTCATTCATTAAAAGTATCGATTTTTTAATTTTTCTTTGAAAACCAATTTTGATTGGAATGGCTACTAATACAATTCCAGCGCCAACAAAATACATTGTATTACTTGTTGGTTTACCGAAACTTCCATCAGATTGAACTCCAGAATTGTTAACTTTTGATAGATGTGTTATAATTATTGTTCCAATTCCTCCATATAAAAAAATATTTCCAACGGTTTTTTTTGTTCTTCCCGCTTTATATAAGTTTACAATTTCTGGTTTGTGACCAAAATAAGTTTCTATTTCTTGAGTTTTTATTCTTTTGTTATTTTCAAAAACTCTACCGCCACTTTTAAAAGTATAAGTTTCTTGAGAAAAGGATAAGCTTGAAATAAAAAGGAATGCAAAAATTAAATTTTTCATAAAATTAAGTTGTTTTTAGGAATACAAATATAAACCTTTAATACATTTGTGAAAAATTAAAAAAGATGAAATCACCAACTGCTATTTTTGCGCAAGTAAAGACCAATAAATAGGAAGGTGATAATATATTTGACCGCTAAAAAATAAATTTTACAAATATGAAAGGTTTAATACCATTAATTATATTGTTAATTGTTGAATTCTACTCGTTTCAAGCAATTAAAACCATAACCAAAAACAAATGGATGTTGATGGTTTACTTAATAGTTTCGCTGGTCCTGATGCTTTTTATTGTGTATTCTTTTATGAATTTCGATAGAGGTAAAGGACAAACAAAAACTACTTTGTTTATTATTGGTTTAGCGCTGATTACATATATTCCTAAAATCTTAATCTTCTTAGTTTTATTTATTGAAGATATTTCTCGTTTAGTTGAAGCTTGTATTATGAGTTTCGTGGATGAGGAAAGAGAGCAATTTTTTAGCCCAAGGAGAAGATTTGTAAGTCAGATTGCTTTAGGAATTGCAGCTATTCCTTTTAGTTCGTTACTTTATGGAATGACGATTGGAAAGTATAATTTCAAAGTCATAAGGCAACAGATATTTTTTGATGATTTACCTGAAGAGTTTGACGGGACAACTATTACACAAATTTCAGACATTCACAGTGGAAGTTTTGATAACAACACTGATAAAATAAAATACGCCGTAGATTTAATTAACGAACAAAACTCAGATTTGTTGTTGTTTACTGGTGATATTGTGAATACACACGCCAAAGAAATGGATCCTTGGATTGATACTTTCAAAGGATTGTATAACCCAAAACTAGGGAAATATTCTATTTTGGGAAATCATGATTATGGTAAATATTTTGAATGGGATTCTGATAAAGAGGAAAATCAAAATTTTGAAGATGTAAAAGCCATTCACCAAAAAATAGATTTCAATTTATTAATGAACGAAAACGTAAAACTTAAAAAAGGTTCAAGTGAAATTGTTTTGGTTGGTGTAGAAAATTGGGGTGTTCATTTCGGTAAAAAAGGCGATTTGAATAAAGCAACTACAGATGTTAAACCTGAACATTTTAAAATATTAATGAGTCACGATCCAAGTCATTGGGAAAATGAAGTGAAAAATCACGATACGCATTATCATTTAACGTTATCTGGTCATACCCATGGTTTACAATTTGGAATTGAAATTCCGGGTTGGTTCAAATGGAGTCCGGTGCAATATATTTATAAGCAATGGGCTGGTTTATATGAAAATGCAGGAAGGTATATTTATGTAAATCGCGGTTTTGGTTTCCATGCGTATCCAGGAAGAGTAGGGATTATGCCAGAAATCACGGTAATTGAGTTAAAAAAAACCAAAAAAGAGGCGTAATCACTGAAAAAGTCTGCATATTTGTTTGATATATTAAAAAAATATTTACATTTGTTTAATAAACACTTCGGTCTATGTCGAAATTTGGAGAACTTATAGATGCACAAGTACCCGTATTAATTGATTTTTTTACGGAATGGCACGAGCAATCTATTACTATGAATGAAACAATTCGTCACGTTGCTGCTGCCTTAGGCGATAAAGCAAAAGTGATTAAAATTGATGTAGATAAAAATAAAGAATTAGCAGAAGCACTGCGTATTAAAGGTTTGCCAACTTTTATGATTTATAAAGATGGTCAAATGGTTTGGAGACAAAGCGGTGAATTTGATGCAAATACTTTAATTACTCTTATTCAAGAACAAGCTTAGACGATTTTTTCAAAATTAAACCCTTTACTTTTTAATGTTTCAATGGTTTTATCTAAACTATTGAGAACGTTATTTTGTGCTTTTACGCTATCGTGAAACACAATAATACTTCCTGAAGTGACATTGTTAATTACATTTTCATAACAGATTTCTGGAGAAATAGTGGCGTCATAATCTTTACTCAACACATCCCACATAATTATTTTGTAGCCTAATTTTCGTAATTTATAGGATTGCCAAGGTGTAATTTTCCCATAAGGTGGACGAAATAACTTAGAGTTATGAATTTTAAATAACGAGTTCAGTTTGATTTCACAAGCTTCTGTGTTACTTATGTATGTTTTTGTTGGTGTTTTCCATCCTTTCAAATGACTATAGGTGTGATTGCCCACAGAATGGTGTTTAGAAATGATTTTCTGAACAATTCCTGGGTGTTTCCTTACATTGTCGCCTATGCAGAAAAAAGTAGCTTTAATTTGATGTTTTTCTAAAATTTCTAAAACTTTTTCTGTGATTTCTGGAGTTGGGCCATCATCAAAAGTTAAATAAATAGAATTGTCAGTGTTCGGAAGGTTCCAAACCTGATTGAAAAACAAGCGTTTTATTATTTTAGGAATTTTTGTCATTTTACTACCCAAAAGTAGTAAAGTTTTAAGTTCCTTTTGGTCTTAAGTTCCTTTTTATTTTAAATTAATCCTAAGATTCGTCTTTTGTGGTTTTTACAAGTCCGATACCCGACATAAAAAATACGATTCCTAATACTCCATATATAATTAAGGATTTTATATCTCGTTCGCTTCCAGAAGTAGAAGTAAATACAAATGCGGTATAAATCAGGCCAGCAATTCCAAGAATTGTTAATAATGCGCCAAAAAGTCTTTTAATGTTCATGATTTTAAGTTTTGAATTATATCAAAGATAAAATTTAAACTTTCTTGCCTTGTTGTGGAATTATGTAAATTATTTGCATAATTCCTATTTATAAAGATGAGATGGATCTATAAAAAAAGCCACTCATTTGAGTGGCTTTTTTATCCTAGTCAATATTAATTCCGTAATCGCCCATCATTTTATTGTAATTTCTGAATTTTACAATTTGTTGGCTATGGTATTATAAATCATTGTTTTCTTCTGCAATAAGAAGTAACATATAGTATCTTTTAATTTCGTCATTGATTTCTCTTCCGTAAAATGCTTTTTGTTTTTCAGATTGCGAATTAAAGAACGTGATTTTTTCTTGGTGTTTTTTCATCAGTTGATTCAAGATTTTTCTTGCTTCTTCTTTTTTACCAATTTTATAATACCCTTCTGCAAATGGATTTACGGTAGTGTAAAATTCGAAGTAATCAATTGGCATATTTTTCATAGCAATTTGAATTACTTTCTCCGCTTTGTCAAATTTCTTTTCTTCAATTAAAGCGGTCATCAAACGAGAAAGGTTGTTTCTGTATGATAAAGCATTTTTACGCGTTTCTGGATCATGATAAATTTTATCACTTCCTGCGTTACCCCAAGTCCATTTGTTTATAGTGTTATACATTTTATCTGTATCGATATAACCCATATCATATGAATTTCCTTCTTGTAATTTTGTTCTAATTGGAACTAATTTATAAACCATTCCGTCTAATTGAAGGTATTCTTTCATCCAAATATAATCGTCAGAACCAAAACTTCCTGGAGAAAAGTAAATAGGTCTTTTCCAGTTATTTTCGTTAAAAATATCTAACATCAATATTCTGTTTTTATACAATGCTCCACCTTTTAATTTTAAGTGAATTTCGTTTACAATTGAATCGTTATATTTTGATGAAACTACTTTGTTTTTGATGATGTTTTGCTTGTCGATTTTAACTTTCAAGTGTTCACTTGGATAGAAATGTACAAATTGTCCGTTTTTCATTTCTCTTTTCGAACGATCGTCTTTTAAGAAATCTAACGTTAAGCCTAAATCTAAAGTATCTGTTGTTCTTTCGTCAAACAAACAATAGTTTCTTTTATCACCCACATATTGATCGTGTGTAAATGAAATTGGTAACGCTTCAGATTTGTTCGATTTCACTTTCATTTCATCAATGTACCAATCTGTTGCCAGTAAACTTGTATTTACAATTCTAACGTCGGTTCTGTAGCCTTCAATTTCTTGTAAATACCACATCGGGAACGTGTCGTTATCACCAATGGTAAAT
>JAUMDQ010000220.1:0-5395 GCA_032121715.1 Flavobacterium sp. | reverse complement strand
ACTTAGTAGGAAGCTTTCATCAATTAGCGACTTCGGATAACAAACCATATCAAGAAGTTACCATTGGTTTTGACCGAATTGGTTTTGGAAAGCTTAAAATGTTCCGTGTAGATTATGTTCGTAGTTACCAAGGCGGTTTTATTGGTGACGGCTTAATGTTCGGATTGAAATTTTAAGAAATTAAAGGAAATTATTGAAATAAAAAAACCTCGAAACTTAATTGCTTCGAGGTTTTTTTGTTTATAAAAATTGGTAGCTTATCCTAAAACCACTAATTTATTATCGCCGTCAACTACAACTTTAGTTAAGCCATGTTTTGCTAAACCTTTCATGGCAGCATCCCATTTTTTTCCGCTTAACGCCGATTTATCTTTTAATACGCCAATTGGCTGGTTGTTTTCTTTTTCTAATATTGAAACAATGAACTTTTCATCTTCAGTAAGTTCATAAGTAACTTTTTTCTCTGGACGCATTTGTGGGAAGAATAAAACTTCTTGAATTGATGCGTTATTCGTTAAAAACATGATTAAACGATCCATTCCAATTCCTAAACCAGAAGTTGGAGGCATTCCGTATTCTAAAGCACGTAAAAAGTCTTCGTCAATAATTCCGTTTGCTTCATCGTCTCCTTTTTCAGCCAAAGCCATTTGAGCTTCAAAACGCTCACGCTGATCAATTGGGTCGTTTAATTCAGAATACGCATTTGCAATTTCTTTTCCACAAACCATTAATTCAAAACGCTCTGTTAATTCAGGATTATCACGGTGTTCTTTACATAACGGACTCATTTCTTTTGGGTAATCTGTAATGAAAGTGGGTTGAATATAATTTCCTTCACATTTTGCTCCAAAAATCTCATCAATTAATTTTCCTTTACCCATGGTTTCATCCACGTCAATTCCCATTCCTTTAGCTGCTTCAAATAATTCAGCTTCTGTTTTTCCAGAAATATCAAAACCTGTGAAATCAATGATTGATTGCGTCATGGTTACTCTTGCATAAGGCGCTTTAAAGCTAATTTTATGTTCGCCAAAAGTAGCATCTGTTGTATCGTTAACTTTCGTAGCACAATATTCTAAAAGGTTTTCGGTAAATTCCATCATCCAATTGTAATCTTTGTAGGCTACATATATTTCCATTGCGGTAAATTCTGGATTGTGCGTTCTGTCCATTCCTTCGTTACGGAAGTTTTTAGAAAATTCGTACACACCATCAAAACCACCAACAATTAATCTTTTTAAGTATAATTCGTTGGCAATTCTCATGTATAATGGAATATCTAAACTATTATGATGTGTCATAAACGGACGAGCCGCAGCTCCACCAGGAATTGATTGTAATATTGGGGTTTCTACTTCCATGTATCCTGCTTCGTTAAAGAAAGTTCGCATGGCTGTGAATAATTTAGTTCTTTTTACGAAAACTTCTTTCACTTGCGGATTTACAACTAAATCTACATAACGCATACGGTAACGTAATTCGGCATCGTTAAAAGCATCGTGAACATTTCCGTCTTCATCTGTTTTCGGGAAAGGTAAAGGACGTAAGGTCTTACTTAAAAAAGTAAAGTTATCAACTCGAATGCACTTTGCACCAACTTGTGTGGTGAAAAGTTCTCCTTCAATTCCTAAAAAATCTCCTAAATCGGTTAATTTTTTGAAAACTTGATTGTATAGGGTTTTGTCTTCGCCTTCGCAAATCACATCTCTGTTTAAATACAATTGAATTCTACCTTCGCTATCTTGAATTTCAGCAAATGCAGCTTTTCCTTGATCTCTCACACTCATTAATCGACCAGCAATTACCACCTTCTTTCCTTCTTCAAAGTTCTCCTTTATGGTTTTTGAAGTGTCTTTTACAGGATATAAATCTGCAGGATAAGGGTTGATGCCTAAATTTCTCAAGGCTTGTAATTTCTCTCTTCTAATGATTTCTTGTTCGGAAAGTTGCATAATATTTTATATTTTTAAGGGAACAAAGATAGGTAATAGAAATATAGTTTCAAAGTGAGAATTTTTTAGCAGAATGATTTCAAAATTGTATCTTTGGGAAAAATAAAAAATATTTTAATATGAAAAAAATTCTGGTTGCTTTTATAGTTAGTTTTTCTTTGATTAGTTGTTCCATTTCTGAACAAATTATTTTTAATGCAGATGGTTCTGGTAAACTGGCTTATACTATTGATATGTCTAAAATGATTGCCATGACTAAAGATTTAGATAAGTCTTCCAAAATGACAAAAGACCTTACGGAAAGTACAGAAAAAGATATGGACACGGTTTTTAATATTAAAGATATTTTAGCTAAGCGTCAAAAAGAAGGAAAGGAATTAACTGCGGAGCAATTGGCTAATATGGAGGAAATGAAAAATTACTCTATGAGAATGGTTGTGAATAAAGCTAAGAGCGAAATGAAATATGTTATGTCTACAGATTTTAAAAACATTTCTGAAGTAGGGAATATTGGTTCGGCACTTTCTACTATAAAAGATGTTTCTGGAAAAAATACGGGTGCTTTAGATGCTGCTAATCCAGATGGAAACTCTGAAGTAAAATATGTATTTGATGGGAAAAACTTTTCCAGAACCGTAGTAGAAAAAACTTATGTAGAAGAAGTAGAAGAAGCCTACGATGAAGAGGCTGTTGATACGGCTGCTGCAAGTGTAGATTACGATTATGAAACTACTGTTGATACTGCTGCTGTTGAAGATGTGGAGGTTTATGAAGGTGAGGAATTGGGTGATGACGAAGAAGTTTCTGAGGAAGAAGAAGAAATGAGTAAAGCAGACATAAAAAAAATGAATGAAGAATTTGAAAAAATGGGCGAGATGATGAAAAAAGGATTGGAAGATTCTGCTTTTGAATTTCAATATACCTTTGCGAAAAAAATCAAGAAAGTCTCATTAAAAAAATCAGATTATAAATTAAGCGACGATAAAAAAACAATCTATATCAAATATCAATTAGAAGAGTTTACCAAAAAAATTAAAGATTTGAATTTAAATATCGAATTTGAATAAAATGAATAAAAAAATTCAGCTTCTCGATTTAGGAAATAAAGATTATAAAGATACTTGGGATTATCAAGAAGAATTATTTAAAGAAATCGTTGATTTAAAAATTCAGAAAAGAAATAGTCCAGAAATTGTTACGCCAAATTATTTTTTATATGTAGAGCATCCTCATGTTTATACATTGGGTAAAAGTGGCGACTTTTCAAATCTTTTGCTTTCTGAAAAGCAACTAACCGAAAAAGGAGCGACTTTCTATAAAATAAATAGAGGAGGAGATATTACGTATCACGGACCAGGACAAATTGTAGGGTATCCAATTTTAGATTTAGAAAATTTTTTTACAGATATTCATAAATACCTTCGTTTTTTAGAAGAAGCCATTATTTTAACTTTAGCTGAATACGGATTAAAAACAGAACGCAGTCCTGGTGAAACAGGTGTTTGGTTTGATGTAGGTACGCCATTTGCAAGAAAAATTTGTGCTTTAGGAGTTCGAGCTTCCCGTTGGGTAACAATGCATGGTTTTGCTTTAAACGTAAATGCTGATTTAGGGTATTTTGATAATATCATTCCATGTGGTATTCGTGGTAAAGCGGTTACGTCAATGCATGTGGAATTAGGAAAAGAAGTGGATGAGCAAGAAGTGAAGAATAAAATTTTAAAACATTTTTCAATTTTATTTGAAAGTTCTTTTATTTAAAATCCTACAAATCTAATACTAATTGCTCAGGTAATAGTCTGAATGTTATTCTGTGGTATTTGGTAATCCCGTGTTTTCTGATGGCTTCTCGATGTTCTTTTGTGGGATAGCCTTTGTTCTTCTTCCAATTGTACATAGGAAATTCTTCATGAATTTTATCCATAAAATCATCTCGGTACGTTTTGGCTAAAATAGAAGCGGCAGCAATGCTTAAATAATTTGCATCACCTTTTATTATAGATGTATTAGGGATAGATTTTAAAATTTCAATTTCTTCTGCTGAAAAAACCTTTCCTTTGGTTTGTTTCATTCCCAATTTTCCATTTAAAGGTCGGTTTCCGTCTACAATAATATATTCGGGTTGTGTTTTTAGACTCAAAACACTTTCTTGCATCGCTTTCATCGAGGCATTTAGTATGTTTATTTCGTCAATTTCCTCATTATGTATGTGGATATAAGCAAAATCGAATAAATTTTCAATGATTGGTCTTAGCTCAAAACGTTTTTTTTCGGTAAGTTGTTTGGAGTCATTTATAGATTTGAATAATAATTTTTCTAATTTTTTTTCTTCCTTTGTTAGGATAGTGTTAGGGTTCTGTAAAATAATTGCAGCAGCAGTCACAGGACCGGCTAAACAGCCTCTGCCGGCTTCGTCAGTACCGCACTCAATTAAAAATTCTTTATAACATTTCTTTAACATAAATTATTTTTTGTAAAAATAAATAATTTTCACGCAACCTTTAACACTTTTTTGCATCTATTATATAGTTGTTTCGGCAATCTAATTTTTTTAGCTAAAAAATTTTAACACAATTAAATTGATAATATTCCGAAGTATTATTTGTTTATTTAAGAAATTATTAAGAAGTTTGCGGAATAACTAACTCAAATAAAATTAATATGAGATCGAAGTTCAAATGGATTTTTACGCTTTTAGTAGCGTTTACAATGCAGTTTTCTTTCGCACAACAGAAAACTGTTACAGGTACAGTAACAAGTGATGGTGTAAATTTACCAGGTGCTACTGTAAGTATTGCGGGTACACAACAAGGTACTCAAACTGATGAGAATGGTAAATTCTCTATCAAAGCTAGTCAAGGTGATGTTTTAGAATTTTCTTTCTTAGGAAAAGATACTAAAACAGTAACAGTTGGTGCTGGTAATGTTGTTAATGTTGTTTTGGCAACAAGTTCTACTAATATTGAAGTGATTCAAATTGTTGGAGCAATGAACATCAAAAGAACTAAGGATCAAGTTACTTCTGCTCAAAAGCAAATTGGTAACAAAGAATTAACTCAAGCGGTGAATCCTAATGCGATTCAAGCGTTAACTGGAAAAGTTTCTGGTTTACAAATTAACACTGTTAGTAATGGTGTTACTGCTGAAACAAGAATTGTTTTAAGAGGTAATAGATCGGTTACTGGAGATAATCAAGCTTTGATTGTAATTGATAATGCAATTTCTAGTTCTTCAGTATTGTCTCAATTGCCACCAGATGTTATTGAAAGTATCAACGTTATCAAAGGTGCGCAAGGAGCAGCTTTATATGGTGCTCAAGGTGTAAATGGGGTATTGATTGTAACTACTAAAAAAGGTTCTAAAACTGATAAGTTTACTTTTGGTGTTAATTCAGCAGTAGATTTTGAAAGCGTAAATTTCGTTGCAGATAGACAAATGGATTA
>JAUMDQ010000219.1:2156-4402 GCA_032121715.1 Flavobacterium sp. | reverse complement strand
TAAAAGGTTATGCTGATTTTATGATTGGAAATATTACTAGTTTAACTCCAGAACAACAAAATATTTGGACAGCAAAACAAACGTATTTAGCTTTAGGTAATTTATTAAATGCTGCAGCTGAATTAAAAATTGACGTTACACCAATGGAAGGTTTTGCACCAGATCAATACGACGAAATTTTAGGTTTAAAAGAAAAAGGTTTACACGCCACTTTAGTAGCAACTGTTGGTTACAGACATCATGAAGATGATACACAACATTATATTAAAGTTAGAAAACCAAAATCAGAATTATTCGAAACAATTTAATAACTAAATATTTAACAAACATGAGAAATTTAAAAACAATTGCAGTCGCATTAGTAGCATTAGTATCTTTTACAGCAAATGCACAAACAAAAAAAATCAACGTATCAAAAAGTGGTATCGTTTGGACAGGTAAAAAAGTAACAGGTTCACATACTGGAACAATCAATTTACAAGATGGTGCTTTAGTATTCAAAGGAAAAGTTTTAAAAGGTGGTACTTTTAATGTTGACATGACTACAATTAACACTACAGATTTAAAACCAGGACAAGGAAAAGAAAATTTAGATGGACATTTAAAAGCTGATGATTTCTTTGGTGTTGAAAAATATAAAACAGCTAACTTAGTTTTCAAAACTATTAGTGGAAAAGGTAAAGGTTTATATACTGTAACTGCAGATTTAACAATCAAAGGAATTACTAAACCAATTACTTTTGATATTACAGTTAAAGGAAACACTGCATCTACAACTTTAAAAGTTGATAGAACTAAATATGATATCAAATACGGTTCAGGTTCATTTTTCTCAGACTTAGGAGACAAAACAATCAATGACGAATTTGAATTAAAAGTTAACTTAGCTTGGTAATTTCAAACTATAGAAAACAAAAAAGTCCCGATTTCTCGGGACTTTTTTTATGCTTATTTTTCAAGTTTTATTTAGAGAGCGGACCTGGAGCCTTTTTTTCTAAAATACTTTTTTCTTCTTTTACTAAAACGGTTCCTTTAATTCTTAAAGCAATCATTCCGTTTTCTTTGTTAATCGCATTTGTTTCAACAGTAATGGTTTTACTAATTGGACCAGGATTCATATTGTATTGTACTTCAATAACTCCTTTTTTTCCTGGTAAAATTGGTTCAGTTGGCTTGGTTGGAACTGTACAACCACAGCTGCTCTTCGCATCTTTAATAATTAATGGCATATCACCAGTGTTGGTAAACTCGAAAGTTCTTTTACCTGAATCTACACCTTTATAAACTTCACCATAATTAATGGTTTCCTCTTTAAATTCAATTTTTGCACCAGTTTGTGCGTTTACTGATAAACCAGTTACCATTAAACCTAATATGAGTACTAATTTTTTCATCTTTATATTAATTTGAGAATTGTAAAAATATGTTTTTTAAACTAACTAACAAAAAGTAAATACATTTTTTTTATTCTGTTTTATATAATTACTTTTGCAGATATAATTCAAAAATTATACCAAAGACCTTATTTATTTATAAAAAACAAGATATTAATGATACCAGCCCAATTTGACGCCAAAGCCGTAGAACAAAAATGGTACGAGTACTGGATGAAAAATAATTATTTTCATTCGACTCCAGATCACAGAACGCCGTATACTATTGTAATTCCTCCTCCAAATGTGACTGGAGTTTTACACATGGGACATATGTTGAATAATACGATTCAAGATGTGTTAATTCGTCGTGCGCGATTGAAAGGTTTCAATGCTTGTTGGGTTCCTGGTACAGATCATGCTTCTATTGCTACTGAAGCTAAAGTTGTTGCAAAATTAAAATCGGAAGGAATTGATAAATTCGATTTAACTCGTGAAGAGTTTTTAAAACATGCTTACGATTGGACAGATAAATATGGTGGAACCATCTTAGAACAACTAAAACAATTAGGTTGTTCTTGCGATTGGGACAGAACCAAATTTACTATGGATCCTGACATGTCAGCATCTGTAATTCGTTCGTTTGTAGATTTATACAATAAAGGTATGATTTACAGAGGTTACCGAATGGTAAATTGGGATCCAGAAGCGAAAACAACTTTATCTGACGAAGAAGTAATTTTTGAAGAACGTCAAGGAAAATTATATTACATCAAATATCAAATCGAAAATTCTTCAGATTATTTAGTGGTTGCTACTACTCGACCTGAAACTATTTTTGGTGATACGGCGATTTGTATCAATCCAAATGAT
>JAUMDQ010000219.1:0-2146 GCA_032121715.1 Flavobacterium sp. | reverse complement strand
CAATTTAAAAGGTAAAAAAGCAATCGTACCTATTTCTGGAAGAGTTATTCCTATTATTGAAGATGAATATGTGGATTTAGAATTCGGAACAGGATGTTTAAAAGTAACGCCTGCTCACGATGTTAACGATAAAACTTTAGGTGACAAACATAATTTAGAAATCATTGATATTTTTAATGAAGATGCGACTTTAAACTCTTTCGGATTGCATTATGAAGGGAAAGATAGATTCGTAGTTCGTACAGAAATTGAAGCAGAATTAACTTCAATCAATGCTTTAGATAAAGTAGAGCCATATACTAACAACGTTGGTACTTCAGAAAGAACTAAATGTGTTATCGAACCTCGTTTATCAGATCAATGGTTCCTTAAAATGGAAGATTTAGTGAAGCCAGCTATTCATGCGGTTTTAGAATCTGATGAAATAAAATTATACCCAAGTCGTTTCAATAATACATACGCACATTGGTTAAATAATATTCGCGATTGGAATATTTCTCGTCAATTATGGTGGGGGCAACAAATTCCAGCGTATTTCTATGGTGATGGAAAAGAAGATTTCGTAGTAGCGGAAAACATTGAAGATGCTGTGAAATTAGCGAAAGAAAGAACTTCTAATTCAAACCTTCAAGCTTCTGATTTACGTCAAGATGCGGATGCTTTAGATACTTGGTTCTCTTCATGGTTATGGCCAATGTCTGTTTTCGGTGGAATTATGGATCCTGAAAATGAAGATTTCAAATATTATTATCCAACTAACGATTTAGTAACTGGTCCGGATATTTTATTCTTCTGGGTAGCGCGTATGATTATTGCAGGTTACGAATATACTGGTGCTAAACCATTTAAAAATGTTTATTTAACAGGATTAGTTCGTGATAGTCAGGGGCGAAAAATGTCTAAATCATTAGGGAATTCTCCAGAACCATTAGGTTTAATTGAGAAATTTGGTGCCGATGGTGTTCGTGTGGGATTGTTATTAAGTGCTTCTGCAGGAAATGATATTTTATTTGATGAAGAATTATGTAATCAAGGAAAAGCGTTTACCAATAAAATTTGGAATGCGTTTAAATTGATTAAAGGTTGGGAAGTTTCTGAAACGATTCCACAACCAGAATCTTCTAAAGTAGCGATTGAATGGTACGAAGCGAAATTGCAACAAACGCTATTAGAAATTGAAGATAATTTTGAAAAATACAGATTATCTGAAGCTTTAATGGCAACTTATAAATTAGTTTGGGACGATTTCTGTTCTTGGTTCTTAGAAATGATTAAGCCAGGATACCAACAACCAATAGACAAAGCGACTTTCAACAAAGCGATTGAAATGTTGGAAAATAACTTGAAATTATTACATCCATTTATGCCTTTCTTAACAGAGGAAATTTGGCAACACATTGCAGAAAGAACGCCAGAACAAGCCTTAATTATAGCAGAATATCCAAAAATGACTTCAGTAAATACAGCTTTAATTGCTGATTTCGATTTCGCAACGGATGTAATTTCTGGAATTAGAACGATTAGAAAAGATAAAAATATTCCATTTAAAGATGTAATTGAATTAAGAGTCGTGAATAATGAAAAAGCTTCTACTTATTTCGATTCAATCATTATGAAATTAGGAAACATTGTAGACTTAATGTACGTAACTGAAAAAGTTGATGGCGCTTTATCATACAGAGTAAAATCTAATGAATATTTCATTCCAATCACTGGAAACATTGATGTGGAAGCAGAAATTGCAAAATTAACAGAAGAATTAAATTATACCAATGGTTTCTTAAAATCGGTACAGGTTAAATTATCAAATGAAAAGTTTGTAGCCAATGCTAAACCAGAAATCATTGAAAACGAACGCAAAAAAGAAGCAGATGCTTTAGCAAAAATTGCAACCATCGAGCAAAGTATCGCTGGATTGAAGTAATATAAATTATAAATATGAAAGCCGATTTTCTTAGGGAAATCGGCTTTTTTTGTTGAAACTATGTCTTGTTCGATTGAAACTATGTCTTGTTCGGTTTGGAAGATGCTTTGTTCGATTGAGCGGAAGCTTTGTTCGATTGTGCTAAAGGTTATTTCGATTGTGCTAAGGCTTACTTCGATTGTGCTAAAGCTTACTTCGATTGCGCTAAAGGTTACTTCGAAT
>JAUMDQ010000218.1:7572-7920 GCA_032121715.1 Flavobacterium sp. | reverse complement strand
TGTAGATTACGATTTTGATAAAAACTCAATTATTGATTTAACAGAAGAAAAGTTTATCTTCAGAAATATTGAAATTTCAGATGTTAAAAAAGAAACCAAAGGAATTTTAAGTGGAACCATTTCACACGAAAAATTTGCCAATTGGGAAATGGATTTAAAAATCTCATCTGATAGATTATTGGTTTTAGATACTAAGGACTCTGATGATGCCTATTATTTCGGAAAAGCTTATTTTGATGGTTATGCGACTATTGAAGGACCAATTGAAGCCTTAGTAATTAATGCTAAAGGAGAAAGTGCTAGAGGAACTTCAATCAAAATTCCTGTAAACGATTCTGAAAGTGTGAG
>JAUMDQ010000218.1:1541-7562 GCA_032121715.1 Flavobacterium sp. | reverse complement strand
AAAAATATGGAATTAAAGATCCAAATTACAAACCAACTAAGACCTATCAAGGAATCGATTTAAATTTCGATTTTGAAATTACTCCAGATGCAGAAATTGAAGTCATCTTAAACAGAGATAACGGACATGCCATGAAAGGAAGTGGTTTTGGATCTATGTATATGAGTATAAATACTTTGGGTAAATTCCAAATGAATGGTGACTTTATTGTAAGTAAAGGAGAATATTTATTTAGATATGGAAGTTTTATTGATAAGAAATTTATTGTAAAAAAAGGGGGAACTATAAGTTGGGAAGGTGATCCATTAGGAGCCAAACTAAATTTAGAAGCAGTAACTACAAATATTACAGCTAATCCTAATGTATTGTTAGAAAATAATAGTTTTAATAAAAAAATTCCAACTGAAGTTAGCATCATGATTACTGGAGAATTAGATGCGCCACAATCCGATTTTAATATCAATTTCCCGAACGTAAGTTCCGTTTTAAAAAGTGATTTAGATTATAAATTACAAGACAAAGATTTCAGACAACAACAAGCCTTTGCTTTATTAGCTACAGGTGGATTTATTGCACCAAATAACACCAACTATTTTGGTTCTTTATTTGAAAAAGCAAACAGTGTTTTTGGAGATGTACTGTCTGATGGAGAAAATAAATTGAAATTAGGTGTGAATTACCAATTAGGAAATAGACAACAAGAAATTTCAGATAGAGCTTTAGTTACGTTAACTACTCAAATTAGTGATAAAATTAGTATCAATGGAAATGTTGGAGTTCCGGTTGGAGGAATTAATCAATCTTATGTGGTTGGAAATGTTGAAGTGGAAATGAAATTAAACACCGATGGAACATTAACAGCACACGTTTTCAATAAAGAAAATGATTTAAACTCTAATACAATTGGTCAAAATATTGGCTATACACAAGGAATTGGATTGTCATATAGTGTCGATTTTGATGATTTTAAAGAATTGCTTCACAAATTATTTAAGTCGCAAAAATCTAAAGATAATTCTAAAAATCCGGTGGATGAATCAGATGATTCTGAAACAAATCCAGAGTTTATCAACTTTATTGAAGAAACTAGAAAGCGCCAAATCAAAGAAGAGAAAAAAGCTGATCCTAAAAACAGAGTTCCTGATATTAATGATGTGAATTAATTCTAGTAAATAGATTTAGTTATTTCATAATCATTAGCACAGACTTTCTGAACCAAAAATTCATCAAGAAAAAACAAATCGAACTGAGAATAAAATCGATACTTTCTGTTAAAACCTAAAAATTTATTAACGAAAACGTTTGAAACTGATATTATGCTAAAAAATAAGTGATTTTTTAGCATAATATGTAATTTCCTTTGCTAATTTTACAAATAATATATAATGAATATGTCATCAACAATTAAAAAAATAGGAGTTTTAACTTCAGGAGGAGATTCTCCAGGAATGAATGCAGCCATTAGAGCTGTCGTTCGTGCTTGTGCTTATTATAATGTGGAATGTGTTGGAATTTACCGTGGTTATCAAGGTATGATTGAAGGCGATTTTAAACCAATGGGACCACGTGATGTGAAAAACATTATCAATAAAGGAGGAACGATTTTAAAAACCGCTCGTTCAAAAGATTTCATGACACCTGAAGGTAGAAAAATAGCTCACGATAATTTAAAAGCGAGTGGTGTAGATTCATTAGTGGTTATTGGTGGAGATGGTTCTTTTACAGGCGCAGAAATTTTCAATGAAGAATTCGGATTCTCTGTAATTGGAATTCCAGGAACTATTGATAATGATATTTTCGGAACCAGTCATACTTTAGGATACGATACCGCATTAAACACAGTTGTAGAAGCAATCGATAAAATTAGAGATACTGCCAATTCTCATAACCGATTATTCTTTGTGGAAGTAATGGGAAGAGATGCGGGTCATATCGCTTTAAACGCAGGAATTGGAGCAGGAGCAGAGGAAATTTTAATTCCAGAAGAAGCTTTCGGATTAGATCGTCTAGTAGATTCTCTAAAGAAAAGTAAAGAATCGGGTAAAACATCAAGTATTGTTGTGGTTTCTGAAGGTGATAAAATTGGTAAAAATGTTTTCGAACTAAAAGATTATGTAGAAGAAAATATGCCAGAATACGATGTTCGAGTTTCTGTATTAGGACACATGCAACGCGGTGGTGCACCATCTTGTTTTGATAGAGTTTTAGCATCTCGTTTAGGAGTAAAAGCGGTAGAAACACTATTAGAAGGAAAATCGAACTATATGGTTGGATTACAATACGATAAAATTACGTTAACACCTTTAGAACAAGCCATCAAAGGGCAAAGTGAAATTGATATGGAATTGGTAAAAGTTTCAGATATCGTTTCTTCATAAAGAAAGAGCCAAGTAAAAAGAGCCAAGTAAAAAGAGTAAAGTAAAAGAGTAAAGTAAAAGAGTAAAGTAAAAAGTATTTAAAAACTAATGAAACTTGCTAACACGCAGTTTTAAAATAATTGAGAAAAGAATATGTCAACAGTAAAATTAGGAATAAACGGTTTCGGAAGAATTGGAAGAATTGTTTTCAGAGAAACATACAACAGAAGTAATGTAGAAGTAGTAGCTATAAACGATTTATTAGATGTAGAGCATTTAGCTTATTTATTAAAATACGATTCAGTTCATGGACGTTTTGCAGGAAAAGTTGAAGTAAAAGATGGGAAATTATATGTAAACGATAAATATATTCGTGTTACGGCAGAAAAAGATCCAACATTAATAAAATGGGATGATGCATCAGTAGATGTTGATGTTGTTGCCGAATGTACAGGAATTTTCACCACTTTAGAAACTGCTAATGCACACATTAAAGGTGGTGCAAAAAAAGTAGTGATTTCAGCACCTTCAGCTGATGCACCGATGTTTGTAATGGGTGTAAATCATGAAAAAGTTACTGCTGCTGATACAATTGTTTCAAATGCATCTTGTACAACAAATGGTTTAGCGCCATTAGCAAAAGTTATCAATGATAATTTCGGAATTGTAGAAGGTTTAATGACAACTATTCATGCCACAACTGCAACGCAATTAACGGTTGATGGCCCTTCTCGTAAAGATTTCCGTGGTGGACGTTCTGCTTTATTAAATATTATTCCTTCTTCAACAGGTGCTGCGGTTGCAGTAACAAAAGTAATTCCAGAATTAAAAGGAAAATTAACAGGAATGTCAATGAGAGTTCCAGTTGCCGATGTTTCTGTAGTCGATTTGACTGTGAAATTAGCCAAAGAAACAACTTATGCAGAAATTATGAAAGTACTTAAAAATGCTTCAGAAACTTCAATGAAAGGAATTTTAGGCTATACAGAAGACGATGTGGTTTCTCAAGATTTTGTATCTGATACACATACTTCAATTGTAGATGCTAAAGCGGGAATTGGTTTAAATTCAACATTTTTTAAATTAGTTTCATGGTACGATAATGAATACGGGTATTCAAGTAAATTAATTGATTTAGCTGTACATATTAATTCTGTAAAATAATATTTAAAAAAGTGATTTGTTTTTATTAACGAATCACTTTTTTTATTTTTGCCAATAACTAACTAAACTAAAATGAAATTACTTGTAGACAGCGGTTCCACAAAAGCCGATTGGATTGCTATTGACACGAACGGAAAAATTTTATTTACCACGCAATCATTGGGCTTAAACCCAGAAGTTTTAACAAAAGAAGAAATTATCGCACGTTTAGAAGATAAATTTGATATTTCTCATAATAAAGATAAGGCAGATTTTTTGTACTTTTACGGAGCTGGATGTGGAACAGATAGAATGAAAAATTTTTTAACAGAAGTTTTTCAAGACTATTTTTCAAATGCTAAAGTTTCGGTTTATGAAGATACCTATGCAGCTGTTTTTGCTACCACTCCAAAAAATGAAAAAGCAATTGTTTGCATTTTAGGAACAGGTTCCAATTGCAGTTATTTTGATGGAAATGTTTTGCATCAAAAAGTGCAATCTTTAGGTTATATTGCTATGGACGATTGTAGTGGAAACCGTTTTGGTCGCCACTTAATTAGAGCGTATTATTTTAATAAAATGCCCAAGCATTTAGCAGAAGCGTTTGAAAAAGAATACAATTTAGATGCTGATGTTATCAAGCAAAATTTTTATAAAGAATCGAATCCAAATGCTTATTTAGCAACGTTTGCCGAATTTTTAATTAAGAATAAAGACGAAGAAATTTGTCAAAAATTTATAAGAGAAGAAATGGTTGCTTTTGTAGAAAATTACATTATGCAATTTGAAAATCATAAAGAAGTTCCCGTTCATTTTATTGGTTCTATCGCTTTTTATTTGAAAGACGAATTAGAAGCCATTTTAAAAGAATACGGAATCAAAATAGGAAATGTATTAAGAAGACCAATTGATGGTTTAATTGAATTTCATGTAGCTAATAATTAAGTTTTCGCCCCCCAAAGGCATGATGATTAGTTGCTTAAGCCTTAGTGAATAGTACATTTACTAAGGTTTTTTATTTGAAAAAGTCAGTAAAAAAGCGTAATTTTGTAAGAGTAATTACTAATATAATTCTATTAACTATGAAAATCACCAAATTATTTAAAGCCTTTTTTGAAAGCGAAAAACTTGGTGGATTAGTCTTAATTATTTGTACATTACTTTCTTTATTACTAGCGAATTCAGCATTTGGCGAAAGTTATCATCATTTTTGGTTAACTGAATTTGCAGGTCAAAGTATTGAATATTGGATTAACGATGGTTTAATGACTATCTTCTTTTTGCTAATCGGTTTAGAATTAGAACGAGAAATTTATCAAGGAGAATTATCGAATATTAAAGATGCTTTGCTACCTATTTTTGCAGCAATAGGAGGAATGTTTATTCCAGCTGCGCTATTCATGTTTTTTAATTTTGGTACAGAAACCCAGTCAGGAGCTGGAATTCCGATGGCAACAGATATTGCTTTTGCTCTAGGAATTTTGTCATTATTAGGAAACAGAGTGCCTTTATCATTAAAAATATTCTTAACTGCTTTAGCGGTTATTGACGATTTAGGTGCGATTTTAATCATCGCTATTTTTTATACGAAAACCTTACTTTGGACGAACTTGTTTATTGCATTAGGTATGTTTGTGTTCCTTTATGTATTAGGTAAATATTTTAAAGTCAAGAATTTAATTCCATATTTAATTGGTGGCGTTATTATGTGGTATTTCATGCTGAATTCGGGAGTGCATGCTACAATTACTGGTGTTTTATTGGCTTTTGCAATTCCTTTTGGGAATGGTGGTGAGAAATCAACATCTTATATTTTACAGCATTTTCTTCATAAACCGGTTGCTTTTATTATTCTTCCTGTTTTTGCATTGGCGAATACAGCGATTGTAATGAGTGGAAATGTTTCTGAAATTCTGACAGAAAATTATAGTTTAGGAATTGCACTCGGATTAATAATTGGAAAACCTCTAGGAATCTTTTTAATTACGTTTATTGCAGTGAAAGTTGGATTATGTAAATTGCCTAGCGACTTAAATTGGAAATCGGTTTTAGGTGTTGGGTTTTTAGGAGGAATTGGTTTTACGATGTCGATTTTTATTACTTTATTGGCTTTTGATAATGTAACGGTAATTAATAATGCTAAATTTATCATTCTGCTTTCTTCATTAGTGGCTGGAGTTTTAGGATTTGTATTTTTGAAAGCCACCTTGAAAGATTCTCATACAGAAGTTGAAGCTTAATTTTCTAAACATGACAAATAAAAAAATGGAAATAGCAGTCATTGCTCACGATGGTAAAAAAGCCGATATGGTTCAGTTTTTAAACAAAAACCGCGACATTTTACTAAAAGAAAATATTAAAATTATTGCTACAGGAACTACGGGTGGAAAAGTGGAAGCTACGGGCATTAAAGTAAAGAAAATGCTAAGTGGACCATTAGGTGGCGATGCACAAATTGCGGCTAGAGTAGCGGAAGGCAAAACCAAAATGGTGTTGTTTTTTAAAGACCCATCAAGTAGTC